>JAJYTI010000117.1 GCA_021793135.1 Bacteroidota bacterium | reverse complement strand
AGTATTGCTTATGCTAAACAATATGAAAATAATCTATTACATTTTGAAGTTCACAATAAGCTAAATCCGTACCCAAAGCAATTTGATGCAGTATTTAATCTTTTTACCAGTTTTGGATATTTTGAAAATCCTGATGACAATTTAAAGGTTATCCAGAATATTAAAACAAGTCTAAAACCAAATGGATATGGAGTAATTGATTTTATGAATGCTCATAAAACTCGAATTAACTTGGTGAAAGAAGAAACAAAAATTGTAGATGGCATCCAATTTAACTTACATCGATATGTAAAGAACAATGTAATCTACAAAGACATTCGGTTTAACTTTGAAGGTAAGGATTATCATTTTACAGAACGTGTAAGCGCATTGGAACTTGAAGATTTCAAAAGATATTTTAATGAAGCTGGTGTAGAACTAATTGATGTTTTTGGAGATTTTAACCTATCGCCTTTTGATTATGAGAACTCCAATAGATTATTATTAATTTTCAAGTGATGCAATATTTACTTTTAATATTAGCTGTAGCTATTGGATATATCATAGGAAAGTCCATATCTACAGAACAAAAATACCTCACTAGAATTATGGCTTTTAGTGGGGCATTTTTACTTTCGTTAACCGTATTAGAGATTTTACCCGAAGTATATAATTCAGATTCCAATTTTCCTGTAGGAATTTTTATTCTTTCTGGAGTGTTATTACAATTGGTTTTGGAGTTATTTTCACAAGGTGCTGAGCATGGCCACATGCATCATGATGCATCACAACAAAATTTCCCATGGCTTTTATTCATCGGACTCTCTATTCACGCTTTGCTAGAAGGATTACCCATCGCTGAGGGGAATCATTTATTATGGGGTATTTTAATCCATAAGATTCCAGAAGCTACCATGCTTACTTTATTTTTTACCCATACAAAGCAATCGGTAAAGCACACCTTATTGTGCCTATCGATATTTGCTTTAATGACGCCTTTAGGGACTTTTCTAGCTGAGACCAACCCATGGATTAAAGTCTATCAAACACAAATATATGCTGTGGTAGTCGGAGTGTTTTTACATCTTTCTACTACACTATTATTTGAAAGCAATAAGAATCACCATTTCAATATTTCTAAAATACTTTTTATCCTACTTGGCATTTTATTAGCTTTTCTTTTATAATAAAATCACTCCCCTTCTATCCTTTATAAGAACGGAAGAGGAGTGAAACTAAAACAATTTTATGAGAGAAAATTAAATTACTATTGTTTTAGAAATAAGTGCTAAAACCAAAATACCAAGTAGCTTCATGCCCAGGTGGGTTGTTCATAATATCAGTTTCCCATTCGTACCTATAATTGACTCGGAAAACAGTTCTTGGTGTTGGTCTAAAGCTTATGGCTGGGGTTATAGCTAGCACCTCATCGCCAATTCTTGTACCTGTTTCGTTAAACCGGCCTACATTCCAATCTACATAATCCAACCTAGCGGCTAGATTTACTGTAGCATTTTCCCAATCTAAAATGGTATTACGATAAACAGGTTGTACTACATCCACGAACATTCCCATCTGTTTCTTTCCGTACTGTTGGGTATAGGTATCTGGAATCTGCACGTTAACCCAAGCTATTTCACCGATAATCTGCGTTCCCCATCGTGGGATTTCGGTATGTAAATCTATAGCATATACATTCACATCGGCTGGATCTTCTATATCTTCGCCATCGTCTATGTGTTGGTTATAGGTACCTCCCATATAAGAGAAACCTACCTCCCCAAAATGTCTGTTTTTAATAGCTAGTTTTCCTGTGAACATGGCTTTTCCACTAGCATTACTCATAAATCTATCTAGATTCGCTTTTCCAGCTGGCAAGTAAGTTTTGTCCTTTTCGTTGGAGATTATGGTGTTATTAAAACCATTGGTCAAATAGGCTTCGTAGCCAAAAATCCAATCCTTATGGTAGGTTTTTCCGTGTAAACCGAATCCTGCATTAGACAAGGTAGCACCTAGCATTTCTGTTGCAACGTTTGGTCTTTCGACAAACTCCCATTTTGGGCCGTCATGGTTTTCGTTAAAGGCTCCGATAGGATTCATCACAATGCCTCCGCGTAGGTTAACCAAGGGATGAAAAGCAACGTCCATAGAAGCAAATTCTATTTCCACTTCGTTTCCGCCATCTTCAAATTCGATTTCGGTCATAAACTTTATCCTTTTGGAGATACTTGCCGAAACAAATAACGTAAGTCTTCTTGCTTGAAACGACAAGCCATCGGTATCTCCCTCGTCGTTTATACTATGTATGGTATTCGCCTCCAAATACCCTCCTAGAGATACAGGCGATTTATCGGAGGTTAAATAAGGTCGGTTAAAAGCAGCATCCATATTCATTATAGAATCCTTGCTTTGTTGTGCAAATCCTGTAGAAGTCCAAAGGAGCAAACCTATGGCTGTTATTTTATACAAGGTTGATGTAAATATTCTCATGATCTGTTGTTATAGGAAATGTTTTTAAATGTTTTTCTGCTGGTCCTTGCAGTACTTCACCTTTGGTACTAAATTCACTACCATGACATGGACAGGTGTAAATGCCACCGCCCACATCTAGCTCACAACCTTGGTGCGTGCATTGAAGCAAAGAAGCCACATAGGTATCCTCATCGGTTCGATACAAGCAAATAGGATAGCCCCCTACTGCTTTGTTTATCAACACAAAATTTCTATAAGAAGTGCTTTTGCCTTTTGTTTGTATAAACTCCGATTTCTTTACTATAAACTTGCCGTCTACTCGCTTCGTTTGTACGTAGTAAATGCTCTCGCAAGAGTTCAGTAAGCTCATAGCAAGCGGTGTACCAATAATTGCGCAACCCAAGGTTTTTATAAATTTAGCTCTATCCATGGTTTATAAGGATTCTAAGAATGTAAGGACTTGATTTTTTTCTTCTTGTGATAGTTGTTCGAACAGCTTTCTAGAGTTCGCCGCTTCACCTCCGTGTAGTGCAATCGCTTCCTCTATGCTATGTGCACGACCATCATGCATTAGGTAGTACTTTCCACCTTGTGAATCTTTAGATAAACCTAAACCCCAAAGTGCTGCCGTACGCCATTGCGCAGAAGTAGCATAGCCTTCGGTATAGCCATCATCCAACTCTGGACCTAAATCATGAAGAAGTAAATCGGTGTATGGATGAAAAGTTACATTCGATAATACTTCAATTGGCGAATATCCAGTTTCCATATTCGGTCTATGACATACGGCACATTGGACTTGGTCAAATAAATTCCGTCCTGCAATAACATCTGGATTATCCTGATTACGAGGCACTGGTGCTTTTAATGTTTGTAAGTAAAACACCACATCGCTTATGGTTTGTCTATCGATTTCTGGCGATAACATGTCGCCACTATAAGTATCATAAGGTTCGTAAAACGAGGTAATGCCAATATCTTGATTATATGCGTCGGCGGTTTGTTGTAATAAATCGTATACCGAAGCTTTTTTCCCAAAGCGAGTGATATACTTTCCATCTTTTGTTATAGCGTTAGGTCTCAACGTAACATAGTCTGGTACGTGATTCCAATGTACTTCACCATGTATTCCATCGGTTCGTTGTGCTTGTTCTGCTTCTATATCCAATAAGTAAGCATCGGTCACCGCATCGAAATATCCTAAACCAGTTACTGCCGGTGCTAAGAATGTTGCATGTGGTGCTCCTTCTGGCAAAATTTCTGGTTCATAACCAGGTAATGCTTTATTTTGCAGCTGTGGTCCGCCTTGATCTAAAAAATGATTTCCAGTTTCATCGCTTTGTCCAAAACGGATAAACTGATTAAATGGGTGTCCTTTACCATCGCCAGCATGGCAACTTACACAGCTTGTTCCAGTAAAGACTGGGCCCAATCCTGTTTCTGCCGTAAAGATTTGATCGTTAAAGGCAACATCACCTGCAACAAATCGTCGTGATTCTGCGTGAGTAAGTCCATCAATCGGCCCATCTAATAGTTCGTACTCTTCTAATTCCGTAGGCGCAAACACTTCACATCCCACTAAAAACAGAGGTAATAAGCCTAAAGTAATTTTTATTTTCATTGTATCTACATTTATTTTTAGACAAACCTAAAAATAAAAACAAGCTAATGCAAATATAACTTTATATATAATAAAATTATTTTATAGACAATATATAAATTATAGAATTAAAACACTAATACCCAAATGAATATAAAGCATGACTTAAACTAAAGATTCGTTATATAAACCTTTAATTATTCCGTCGGCAAGACCGATTTTAGGTACAAAAACACGTTTAGCTTTGGACCAATTCATAGCCTGAAGATAGATTTTGGTCGCTGGAACAATAACATCTGCACGATCGGGTTTCATCTGCATATTCATAATACGCTCATTATAGCTATATTTCTTTACCGTTTCATAATAGGATTTTAAGAAACCATAACTCAATGATTTATTTGACTTCCGACCACTATATTTATGAATGTGATTAATGTTTCCTCCCGACCCAATAAGAGAAATAGCAGTGTACCCTTTAGTGACTTTTAGCACCCATTCTTTCATACGTTTTGTTTCCGCTTCGATATTTTCATCGTGTAGTAAACGAACAGTTCCTAATTTGAAAGACTGCGTTCCTTTAAACTTTCCACCACTATAAAAGTTAAGTTCGGTACTCCCTCCTCCTACATCTACGTATAAGAAATTTCTTTTGGTTTTTAAGAGCTCAGATAAATTGGTTTGTGCAATAATATTAGCTTCATCTTCCCCATCGATTATTTCGATTTGAATACCTGATTTTTCCTTCATGATGTTTACCACATCTTGCCCATTACTTGCTTCTCGCATCGCAGATGTGGCACAAGCTCTATACTTATCTACTCCATGTGCTTTCAACAATAAACTATATGCATTCATTGTATCTTGCATTCTTTTTATATTGTTTTCTGAAACTGCACCGTTAAAAAACACATCGGCTCCTAATCGGATAGGTACACGGACCAATGAAGATTTTTTAAACTGCGGTGGCTGGTTTTCAATCTCATACACAAACATTATGAGCAAGCGAATAGCATTGGACCCAATATCTATTCCAGCATATTTTGATATTTTTAAATCCATAAGAATTAGTATTCTAGCTTTTTAGTGTAATAAGTATATGTTGCAAACTGTGAGCGAACTTTTAATTCATTGTTATGGCGGTATTTATTGCTTTGATTTTCATCCACAACACGCGCTTTAACATTGTCGCTCCAGCAAATTTCAAAAGTATCTATCAATTCTTGCTTGATATCTTTATCATATATCGGACAAGAGATTTCTACTCTGAAATCGAGATTTCGAGTCATAAAGTCGGCAGAAGAGATATAAACCTTAGGGCGTCCAGCATTCTCGAATATAAATAATCTTGTATGTTCCAAGAACTTATCTACTACACTAATTACCTCTATCGTTTCACTCATATTTGGAACTCCAGGGACCAAACAACAAATACCTCTGATAATTAATTGAATAGGCACTCCTTCGCGACTTGCTTTATACAGCTCACTTATAATCTTATGATCTGACAAGCTATTCATTTTAAGCCGAATTCCACTAGGTAATCCTTTTTTATGATTATCTATTTCATTGTCAATTAATTTTCTAATAGCGTTTCTAGTATAATGCGGAGAAACCAAAAGATGCTTATATTTTTTTACTCTATAATTGACTTCAAAGAATTGGAATACTTTATTTACTTCTTTACAAATTTTCTGATTCGCTGTAAACAAAGTATAATCTGTATAGACTTGGGCTGTAGATTCATTGAAATTACCTGTGCTTAGAAAACTATAATGCTGTATTTTATCTCCTTCTAACCTATCGATTACACAGGCTTTACAATGCACCTTTAATCCTTTTACACCGAAGATTAACTTCACTCCTTCTTGTTGCATTTGTTCTGCATAACGAATATTAGCTTCCTCATCGAAACGAGCTTGTAATTCTATCTCTACAGTTACCGCCTTACCATTTTTAGCTGCATTAATTAAAGAACTCGCTACATGAGATATCTCGGCAAGACGATATATACTTATTCGAATGGCACGAACTTTAGGGTCTAATGCTGCTTCTCGTAAAAAACGGACTACATAAGAGAAAGATTGATAAGGAGTGTATAATAAATAATCTTTCTGAGCTATTTGTTGCAAAATACTTCCTTGCATGCTTAATCCAGGAACCTTGAGTGGCGGCTGTTTTTTATAAAGAAAATCTTCTCTCCCTAAACTAGGGAATTGCATATAGTCTCTACGGTTATGATAACGCCCACCAGGTATTAAACTATCGGTATGGACAAGATTCATTTTCTCTAACAAATAATCTAGAGTGCGTTTGTCGATATCTTTGTCATATACAAATCTAACAGGATGCCCTACACTCCTTTCTTTCACACTTTTATATATCTTATCAATAAAACTTTTATTCAAATCACTATCGATATCCAAAGAGGCATCACGTGTTATTTTAATCATATGCGCACGAATACTTTTGTATTCGAATATGCTAAATATTTTATCCAAACAATATCGAATCAAATCATCCAAGATGATTATATATCGCTTACTATTGGAAGACGGAATCTCTACGAACCTATTAATTACTCTAGGGATTTCGATTAAGGCATAGCTAATTTTATCTTCATCATCGGGCGTTTTTCCCATAAGCATACTTACTGCTAGGTAAGCGGCACTATCTTTAAGTGTAGGAAAGGTTTCTAAGTCATCTAGCATGTAAGTAACCAAGGCTGGTTGTACCTTATCTAAAAAGTATTTCTTTACAAATTTGCTTTGTGAGGCATCTATTTTTGACTCATCGATT
>JAJYTI010000116.1 GCA_021793135.1 Bacteroidota bacterium | reverse complement strand
CGATTTTCTTGCTTTTTTAGACATACGTCCAAATACTAAAGGTCATACTTTATGTATTCCTAAAGTCGAAGTAGATAAACTATTTGATTTAGATGAGAAGACCTATTTGCATTTAATGGCGTTTTCCAGAAAAGTAGCTCTAGCTTTAGAGAAAGCGGTTCCTTGCAAAAGAATCGGGATGTCAGTTGTAGGATTAGAAGTGCCTCACGTGCATGTGCATCTTATTCCTTTGAATAAAATGGAAGATACTCGTTTTGATTTAAGTGTGGATTTAGAAGCAGAAGAATTTCAAGAAATAGCAACAAAAATTAATGCGGCTTATAACGAATTGTAAAGTATAAATATACTTAATGAAGAAAACTGTTGTAGATAGATTCTACAACAGTTTTTTTATTTTACCCCGAACATATTTAAGTCTATAACTCCTCCAAAAATTAATATAGCAGCAATTAATAAAAGACAAATACCAATTAGAATTTTAGAACGCTTTTTAAGATGAACTTTGGTGTCCAAAGGTTGAACAAGTTTCTTGTTATATTGATATACACGCTCTATATGTTCGTCCCAACGCACAGGATAAATCTCTGTATTGCAATTGGTGCAATATAGAGACTCTAACAATTGTTTTTCTGCTTTTTTATACCAGGCGTTTTCTTTTTCTTTCTGAATAAATTTAAAAATAAGGCCTTCCGTACTATAGCATTCTGGGCAATTGTTTTTAATATGCGCAGTATGAATAGTATGTTCTGTTACTTTCATGAATTTTTATCCGTTTGTAATGTTATTTGCATTGTAGTCCCTTTTGGGCTACTGTTTAAAACTCGAATCTTACCGCGATGATACTCTTCAATTATACGTTTGGTTAGGGATAAACCTAGGCCCCAACCTCTTTTTTTAGTGGTATAACCAGGAGTAAAAACGGTTTTTTGAATACGTTTAGGAATCCCTTTCCCTGAATCTTTGACAAAAATAGAAACATCTTTGATACCTTCCTCCATATATACATAAATATCTCCTTTGCCTTTCATGGCATCAATGCTGTTCTTTATTAAATTTTCTAATGTCCAACTATATAGCTCTTCGTTTAATGGCACATAAATGGGGTGTTCAGGTAATGTGATATGGTAATTAATAAGTTTTGAAGTTCGTTTTCTTAAATACTGTAAGCTTTTTTCTGTCTCGGCTACTATGTCTAGTTTTTTAAAACTAGGCAATGAACCTATCTTACTAAATCGATCTGTTATGGTACTCAAACGCTGGATGTCCTTTTCCATCTCTGTAATATATTCTAGATTGCTATCTTCCGTTTTTAACAATTCTATCCAAGCTATTAATGACGATAACGGTGTGCCGATTTGGTGTGCTGTTTCTTTTGCCATCCCTGCCCATAATTTGTTTTGTTCAGAAGACTTTGAGGTCATGTAAAAGAAATACAAGGCAATAAAAAATAATATAAATAGAAGAATAAGAAGAATAGGGTAATACTTTAGCTTGTTTAATAATGGCGAATTGCCATAATACAACGTTTGCAAATGCTCATTCTCTGAATGTACTTCTATAGGAGTATTTTCGGCTTCAAAACGTTTTTGAAGTTTTTCTAACTTCTTTCGGGTATTCGTTTTTCTACTAGATATATTTTGAATGTCGTAAGAATCTTCATGATGATTATACAACAACATAGGTGTCGTGTTATTGCTATAGATTACTCTAAGGGTAGTGAGACTTAGAATATCTTTGTCGATATCTATTTGCTGTAATTCTTGCTGCGCCGCCGCCCAGATTTGCATTTTGGAAGTTTCCGCTTCTTTTAGTTCATGAAAGAATTTATTGGCATTCCAAAACACCAATATGCTGATGATTAAAGCACCTCCAAAAATGAGCCAACGGTTATTAAAAATACGGTAAATCATAAGTCTTTAAAAATATAAATATATAGCAATATATAGATACTATATCGTTGTATTTAGCATTTTATTCTATTGTTTCAGTGCAAATTAACTAAAGCTTAAAAAGTTGCAATGCAAGTTTTATAATTTTGCGATCGGGTTTTTAGAAAGCGAGTAGTTTCTGTACCTTTGTACTCATGAAAACATTAGATGCAAAATCAATTAGTGCCAGAGAGTTATATTCTTATCTTTCAGGTGCAGTATCACCAAGGCCTATTGCATTAGTTAGTTCGATAGATGCAAAGGGAGTGGTGAATTTAGCTCCTTTTAGCTTTTTCAATATGTTTAGTGCGCAACCACCTACTATAATCTTTTCTTGTGTAGATAGTTTGCGAGATGGTAGCAGTAAAGATACTTTGTATAATGCTATGGATACTAAAGAATTGGTTGTCAATTTGGTTAATTATCCTATGGTAGAGCAAACATCTTTAGCATCTACAGCTTATCCAAAAGATATAAACGAATTTGAAAAGGCTGGGTTTACCCCAATAGATTCATTAGTCGTAAAAGCACCTAGAGTTGCCGAGTCTCCCGTGCAATTAGAGTGTAAGGTGGAAGATATTATAAAGCTAGGCGATAGTAACGGAGCTGGAAATTTAGTGGTTTGTCGAGTATTACAAATGCATATAAGTACAAAGGTTTTAGACGAAAGTGGGGTTATAGATCCATATAAACTGGATATTGTTTCTCGTTTAGGAGGAAACTGGTATGGTAGATCTAGAGAAGGCTTGTTTGAAGTAGCTAAACCTATTACCACCTTAGGTATTGGAATAGATGCGTTGCCCGAGGTTATTAGAAATAGTGAAGTTTTAACAGGGAATGATTTGGGAAAACTTGGTAATGTAGAACAATTACCAAAAACCGAGGATGTGGAAAATTATATTGCACAAAATAATGTTTTACAGGAGATTCTTAATAACGATGATATAAATGAATTACATCGATTTGCACAAGCTTTATTGCAAGAAGGTAAAGTAGAAGCAGCTTGGTGTGCTTTGTTAGGAAAAATAAAAGAAACAATATAAAATAGATAAAAAGAAACATGCAAGTAGAAGGTAAAATTAAACATATAGATATTACTCGTGAGTATGGAAGTAATGGTTTTAGAAAACGAGAAGTTGTGGTAACTACACAAGAACAATATCCACAGCATATCTTAATCGAGTTTGTACAAGACAAGACAAATTTATTGGATAACTACCAAGTAGGGCAGAATGTAAGAGTAAGTATAAACTTAAGAGGTAGAGAATGGGTAAACCCTCAAGGGGAAACAAAATATTTTAATTCTATTCAAGGTTGGCGAATTGAGAATCTAGACGCACAACAAGCGCAAGGAGGATCAGATATTCCGCCAGTGCCGCCAATGGATTCGTTCCCTCCAGCAGACGATGTAGAGGAGGATTTCGAAGACGATTTACCATTCTAATAAATCAATCAAGAAACTTTGTAAAAGCGTAGTATATCCTATACTACGCTTTTATTATATACACTATGTTTGATGTGTGTAAAACTTACACAAAGTGCACAGTCTTTGTAATGCTTAATAAAAACTTAAAAGTAATTTTATTTAACTGTAATTCAGTACTTTAGTTGAGTGTATATAGATAAGGTAAATGATGGCATTATTTTTTCTATATATAATATGAAATATAAAAAGCAAATTAAAAGTGATGTTTAAAAACACGACAAAAATATTATTTAGAAAAGCACCATTAGTTCTTGGTATGATAGGGCTATCGATAGGTGTGCTTAGCTGTACATCTGGCAATAGTAAGAATGCCAATAACAGTAATGAGCCCTTAGCGTTAGAGCTGCCTGTCATGACTGTTAAGTCAACTACTGCTTTTACCGAAAAAACCTACTTAGGTAGTGTTGAAGGTACCGATAATGTTGAGATTCGTCCACAAGTTGGTGGTAAGCTTGAAGCTATTTTTGTAGATGAAGGAGAATATGTAGAAAAAGGACAAAAACTTTTCCAAATAGACCCATTAACCTATAACGAGGCTTTAAATAATGAATTAGCCAGCCGTGAAGTACGTAAAGCAGAATTGGAGAATGCAGCATTAGAGGTTGAACGTTTAACGCCACTAGTAGAGAATGAAGTTATTTCTAACGTGCGTCTTCGTGCAGCAGAATCGAATTATGAAGTTGCAAAATCTGCATTAGCACAAGCCGATGCAGCAGTAAATACTGCAAAGATTAATAAAGATTTTACCTTGATTAAAGCTCCAGTAGACGGATACATAGGACGAATTCCTAAACGAGTAGGTAACGTTGTGTCTATGAGTGACTCTGAGCCTATGACAGTTTTATCTGACATTAAAAGTGTGCGAGTATACTTCTCTATGAGTGAGACAGATTTCTTGTACTTCAATGAAAGATCTAAAAGTGATAAGCTAGCCGAAGAAGATGAAGAAATAAGAGATATGCTTACTAGTGTATCTTTAATACTAGCCGATGGTAAAGAGTTTGAAGAAAAAGGAGTAATAGATGCTATCGACGGTCATGTAAACCGTAGTACAGGAGCAATTTCTTTGAGAGCTACATTCCCAAATCCAAAAGGCTTGTTGCGTTCTGGGAACTCTGGTAAAGTAAAACTAGAAGAAAGACACCATAACGTAATCGTTGTCCCACAAACTGCGATATACGAAATAATGGACAAGACTTTTGTATATCTTCTTAAAGAAGACAATACAATAAAACGTCAAGCAGTTACTCTTGCTGGAACAAGCGGGAAAAACTACATTGTAAAAGAAGGCCTGAACCCAGGCGATCAAATCGTAACATCAGAAGTGGAGGCATTAAGAGAAGGTATTCTTATAATTCCCCAAGAATAATTTAATTCAATCCTTAAGCTAATTAATGCCACTAACCACTAAAAATTCCCTAAATCTATTACCTTTATGGGTAATAGATAAGGGGATTTTATATCCAATTAAAAACATTTTATGGTCAGGAAAATATTAAATAGACCCGTATTAGCTACTCTAATCTCTATTGTTTTTATAGTACTAGGAATTGTAGGAATAAGTCAATTATCCATAACAAGATTTCCAGATATCGCACCACCAAGTGTTAGTGTTTCTACCTCTTTCCCTGGAGCGAATGCTGAAACAGTTGCAGAAGCAGTTCTTTTGCCACTAGAAGAAGCTATCAACGGAGTAGATAATATGACATACATAAGTTCTACAGCAACAAACTCAGGTGCAGGTAGAATTAGTGTTTTCTTTGAGTTAGGAACCGATCCTGACCAAGCTGCAGTAAACGTTCAGAACCGTATTTCATCTGCCGTAGGGCAGATTCCAAGCGAAGTAAATGAATCAGGTATTTCTGTTACCAAAAGAATGAGTGGTAACATTATGACTATAGATATTTATAGTGAAGATCCAGATGGTGTTTTTGACGAAACATTCTTACAAGCATATTCTAAGAACAATATACTTCGTGAACTATTACGTGTGCCAGGAGTTGCATCTATTAGCCGTATTGGTGCGGTAGATTATTCCATGAGAGTTTGGCTAAATCCTGAGAAGATGGCTATTTATGGATTGATGCCTCAAGATATTACTAAAGCTATAAAAGATCAAAACTTCGAGGTTGCACCAGGTAAATTTGGTGAGGATGCCGATGAGGTTTTTGAAGTTTCTTTAAAGTATAAAGGAAGGTTTAGTTTGCCAGAAGAGTTTGGGTCCTTAGTTATCCGAACACAGAAAGATGGCTCATTACTTTATTTAAAAGATGTTGCAAGAGTAGCTTTTGAAGCATCTAACAATTGGACAGAAAACAGAGTAGATGGATACCCTGGTATTACACTGAATGTTACACAAACCAATGAGTCAAACGCAAAGGAAATAGATGAGCAAATTAGAGTAATTCTAGATCGAGTGTCCAAGGATTTCCCAGATCATGTAAAGTATCGTATTTCTTATAGTGTAAGAGAACAAATTGATGCTTCGATTGCTCAGATTATCACTACATTATTAGAAGCCTTTTTACTAGTTTCTGTCATTGTATTCCTTTTCTTACAAGATATAAGAACCACTATTATTCCAGCGCTGGCGATTCCAGTGTCATTAGTAGGTACGTTCTTTTTCTTATACCTTATGGGATTCTCTATTAACATTCTTACCATGTTTGCGCTAGTGCTCTCCATTGGTATTGTAGTAGATGATGCCATTGTAGTAGTCGAGGCCGTGGTCCAGAAAATGGAGGAAACAGGAATGAAAGCCAAACCTGCAACCAACCTTGTTATGAGTGAAATTACAGGTGCTATTCTATCGATTACTTTCGTAATGGCAGCGGTATTCTTCCCTGTTGGATTTATGGAAGGGCCTGTAGGTTTGTTCTATCAACAGTTTGCATTTACACTAGCAGTTGCTATTCTGATTTCGGCAGTAAACGCATTGACTTTAAGTCCAGTGTTGTGTGCTATGTTCCTAAAAACTAAAGTAAAGGACGAAGAAAAGAAGCCTAAATTTAAAGATCGTTTATTCAATTCTTTTAATGCCGGATTTAATGCATTTCACAACAAGTATTTAAGAGTGATAAAACCCTTGATTAAGTTCAAATGGTTAAGTCTTATGGGACTTGCTATAGTTGCTGTTGGAGCATATTTCTTTATGCAAAATACACCAAAGGCGTTCATTCCTACAGAAGACGATAGTTTCTTAACTTACTCTATAACGATGCCTCCAGGAGCTTCGTTAGTGCGTACTAAAGAGATGCTGGAGAAAGCACAAAGCAAATTAGTAGACTTCGAAGCTATAGAAAGTATGACGAGTGTGTCGGGTTACAACGTAATCAATGCATCTACGAGTACGACTTATGCTATGGGTTACATAAATTTAAAACCATATAAAGAGCGTGGTAAGATGCGTAATATCGATGATATTATGGATGCTATGCGTAATTCGTTATCCGATTTAAAAGGAGCAGAGTTTAGCGTGTTTACTCGTCCTACTATCCAAGGTTTTGGTGACTTTAGTGGATTGGAATTGGTTCTGCA
>JAJYTI010000115.1 GCA_021793135.1 Bacteroidota bacterium | reverse complement strand
ATGCAGGAATCTGTAATATGGATAATAAACCTCCATAGTATCCTTTTTGAAATTTATTTTCTTTCTATAGGCAAAGAATTCATCAGGAATAGGGTCGGAGTTTAATTCATTAACCCTATGTGCATATATATAACGTTCCTTGTTTAGGTATGTGTCTTGTTCAATAATCCCTCTTGCAATTCTTAAAAATAATTTTGTAGCATTGGGATGTTGTTCTCTGAAGTTATCTAAAAGTTTTTGATTTTCTTTTTCTCTTTCTATTAATTTCTCTTCAAATTCTTCTGGTGTAAATTCTGAAAGCTCTGCCCAATAAAAATTATCATTTTTTAATCGATGATTTAATCCCATCAATAAGTTGTTCTCTTCGGCATGATCGTTTGTGTAGTAAATAGAGGCCTCAAAATCTAAAGTATTGGCTAATAATAATAAACTATCGCCTTGAGCAATGTAAAAAGGATGTGTGTCGTCATGTATAAAGGTATACATCCCTTCTTTTACTGGAGATGAGAATTTATAATGAAAAAAATTGTTCTCATCAAGTGGAACGGTATCCAATACAAAGCGTTTATGTTTTATAATCACATAATCCCATCTAGGATTGTCTATCTTACCTACAAACCAAGTGTCTTTTTTAGGATTTTCAGATTGACAAGCTTGGAGTAGTATAGCGAAAAAAAATAAAATATAGGGAGTTGTTCTATTAAACATAGATATATATGATTGATGTTGCAAAATTACATATGTACACAGTAATAGCTGTTAATTTTTGGTTAAATAGAATTTACATGGCTGTTAGTTTTATTGCTATGCGCAAAATAACTATTTTTGCAAAAATTTTGATAGAAAGTTTATGTTATCAGTTTCCAATTTATCGGTCCAATTTGGTAAGCGCGTTTTATTTGACGACGTTACCACGCAGTTTACTAACGGTAACTGTTATGGGATTATCGGTGCCAATGGTGCAGGAAAATCTACATTTTTAAAAATCCTTTCCGGTCAAATGGAGCCAACCTCAGGGCACGTTTCATTAGAGCCAGGAAAGCGTATGTCTGTTTTAGAGCAAAATCACCATGCTTATGATGAGTATACTGCTTTAGAAACCGTATTGCGAGGGAATAAAGAATTGCACGGTATTAAAACCGAAATAGACGCACTATATGCAGATTATACAGATGAGAATGCAGAGAGAATAGGGGAGTTACAAGTTCGTTTTGAGGAGCTAAATGGTTGGAATGCCGAATCGGATGCTGCAACACTGCTTTCTAACCTAGGTATCGATGCCTCTCAGCATTATAGTCTAATGGGAGATTTAGATGGGACCTTAAAAGTCCGTGTTTTATTAGCACAAGCACTTTTTGGAAATCCCGATGTGCTTATTATGGACGAGCCTACTAACGACCTAGACTACGAAACCATTACATGGTTAGAGAATTTTTTAGCACATTATGATAATTGTGTTATTGTAGTTTCTCACGACCGTCACTTCTTAGACTCTGTATGTACACATATTTCGGATATAGATTTTGGTAAAATAAATCATTATTCTGGAAACTATACTTTCTGGTATGAAAGTAGCCAATTGGCAGCAAGACAACGTGCACAACAAAACAAGAAGGCCGAAGAGAAAAAGAAAGAGTTATAGAGTTTATTGCTAGATTTAGTGCAAACGTTGCAAAATCTAAGCAAGCTACTTCTCGTAAAAAAATGATCGAAAAGTTAAATATAGAAGATATTCGTCCGTCTAGTCGTCGTTATCCAGCTATTATATTTGAGCGTGAACGTGAGGCAGGAGATCAGATATTAAACGTAGAAGGACTTGCTAGTTCTATAGAAGGTGAAATACTGTTTAAAGATATTTCTATAAACTTAGCCAAAGGAGATAAAGTGGTTTTATACTCTAAAGATTCTCGTGCTACTACCGCATTCTATCAAATTGTAAATGGTGAGCTAGAAGCTGATGCAGGAAAATATGAATGGGGAGTAACTACAAGTCAGAGTTATTTACCATTGGATAACCAAGAATATTTTAAAGAACCATTGTCATTAGTAGATTGGTTACGCCAATATGCTAAAACACAAGAAGAACGTGAAGAGGTTCATATTCGTGGTTTCTTAGGTAAAATGCTATTCAGTGGAGAAGAAGCATTAAAGACATCTGATGTGCTTTCTGGAGGAGAAAAAGTACGTTGTATGTTAAGTAGAATGATGTTGCAAAGAGCAAACGTATTAATGTTAGATGAGCCTACAAACCACTTAGACCTAGAGTCTATTACGGCTTTCAATAACGCACTCATTAAATTCCCTGGTACAGTTTTATTAACTACTCACGATCATGAGTTTGCAAGAACAGTAGGTAATCGTATTATTGAGTTAACACCAAATGGTGCTATCGATAGATATATGACCTTCGATGAGTATATGGGAGATAAAAAAATAAAAGAATTGCGTGATAAGATGTATCAAATAGATTAATTTCTATTCTTCTTCACCAACTTCTTCAAGGTATTGCTCAATAATGTTTTGAGCTCGATTAAGTTCGTCTTGTCTAATAAACAGGCGAACTTGGTCATTTAAACCTATCGCAAATCCACTTCGCAGTGCACTTACCATGTCATTTTTTTCGATAGGTGTTATACCTATTTCGTTTAGCCTATAAACAAGTCCTTTGGCTATTAAGCTAGTTCCTGTGTAAATAAGTACCGTTTGTCTCGAATCTTCTTTCATTTTGTTACTTATTAGGCGTTATAAAATTTACTTTCCCAATTGTTGCTACTAAAATTCTTTCCAAAAGATACTCCATAAAAAATGGTTAGCCCAATAATCCATTGAAAATTAAACAGCCAGAATGCCAAATATTCTTGCGCACCAATCCCTTCTGCAAGTAAATGGATAGGAATGCAAAGAGTAAATACAACACTTATAATAAATAAACTAAAAATAAGGTTTTCCACTCGCTTTAAAGGCCACATCAACCATTTGCGTAAATAGTGTAAGTCTTTTCCCCATTTATGTATTAAATAATAATATCCATTACCTATAGGTGCAAAAAGCAACGGATCATCTGCATTTTCCAACTTTAATAATTTTGCGGGAGCTACAATTTTAAATCCATTTAATTTGGTATTATGTAGTTCTTCTAACTTTTGTATTTCTTGTAAGGCTTCTGTAGGAATGTTACCTTTAAAATAATTTGAATTTAAAAATCGTAGTCGATAAGAAATGCAAATTTTCTCTATATCTTTTAGATGATATATACGATTATGGTCAAGATGTTTAATAATAAAGTTATTCTGTTTTGATTTAGAAGGTTTGGTAAGAGTTTGTTTTATTATATTTTGTTTAGGCTTGTGAGAACTTAATATAGTCTCTATATCATGAATAAGCTGCTGTTCCGAAATACGTTTATCCCGAATCTGCATCATTTTCTTTTCTAAATCAAGTGTCGGTTTCATAATTTTGTTTTTTTTGGAAAAAGCTAAGTACAAGATACAAAATTACTTACGAATTAAAACTGCACTTTTAGAAGTAATTTATGTCAATTTTATATTAGAGAAAATATATAAAAAGCCTCAAAACTTTATTAAGTATTTAATTTGTACATATTAGGAGGTCTTTGTATTTTGATAGCTGTTTTATGCTGAGTATTAAGCGTATGTATGTAACTTAATATATTAAGCAACTTCTAGGATATGAGAATATTTATTTTGTTTTTATTTATTGGTATTTACTGCGCTCCTTGTATGTTATACGCACAAGAATATGAGCGTAAAAAGGATTCTACCGATATAGAAACAAAAAAGAAATATGAAGACATAAAAGAGAAGTCTAAAGATGGAAAAGTAACTAGATTCCTAAGTCGAGTATTAACTCGTGATCCTAATAAGAAAGGAGTATCAAATACTGAAGATGAAGAAAGTAGATTTTTAGAAGAAAATCAAGGGAAAGTAATTAGAAATATTAAGATAACAACCTTAGATCCGTTTGGTTATTCGGTTACAGATACTACGCGAAAACCGAAGAGATGGATTGAGAAAGCTGGTAATGCCCCACGTATTAAGTCCAGCAGATTAGCTATCCGCAATTTTTTACTCTTTAAAAAAAATCAAACATTAGATTCTGTTAAAGTCATGGAATCGGAACGTATACTGCGTGATCAAAGTTTTGTACGGCGCGTTAGAATAGAAGTCGATACCGTAAGTTCTACCGCCGATTCTATCGACTTGAAGGTTAGAGTGTTAGATTCGTGGTCTACATTTATTATCCCGAGTATGTCTAGTGATGGATATAAGGGACAGTTGAAAGAACGGAATTTTATAGGATTAGGACATACTTTCGTGAATAAAGTTCTGTATAGAACCGAAGATGGTAAAACAACGTATAGCGGTAATTATATAGTTCCTAATATTTACAATACGCATATATCTAGTAACATTCGTTATTCGAAAGATTTATATGATAATTATTACAAAAAACTGGCATTTGATAGACCATTTTATTCTACCCTTGCTACTTGGGCAGGAGGAGCAGAGCTTTCGGAATTATATTATAGAGATTCCTTGCCCGATGCGCAACAAGAATACGAAAGACAACCTGTTAAATATTTTCAACAAAGATATTGGGCGGGGCACTCGCTACCAGTTTTGAAAAACTCTACTCACAGGCAAGCCGATTATAGGCTTATAAGTTCTATAGCATACGAAACTAAGAGTTTCTCTGAAGTTCCTACAGTGGCTTATGATAGTGTTGGTTATTATTCAGACGATCAACATTTACTTGTTAAACTTGCATTGTCATCTAATCGTTATGTACAAGACCGTTATGTATTTAGGCATAATGAAATTGAGGACGTACCCGTAGGGCAACTTTATGCTTTAACAGGTGGAGTGCGTAGAAAGCATCATGAAAATCAAATGTATTTAGGGCTTCGTTATAGTTTTGGTAACTATCATAGATTTGGATATTTATCTGGAGATATAAATTTTGGTTCTTATTTTGATCATGGAAAGCTAAATCAAGCCGCATTAAACTTTAACGTAACCTATTTTACTCCGATTTTTGATGTAGGAAGTTGGCGAATACGCCAATTTGTGTCCAATACAATTGTTTTTGGCGTCCATAGAGATGCTTTTGTAATCGATAGATTAAATCTCTTGGGCGAAACTGGTATTGAAGGTTATAACGAATCCGTATACGGAAATAAAAAAGCTATTCTTACACTTCAAACGCAAACCTATGCTCCATGGGCATGGTTAGGTTTTAGATTTAATCCGTATTTAACTACCACTTTTGGAGTAGTAGCCGAAGAGGATAAAACTATTTTTGATAGTCCTTTGCATTCCAAAATAGGTTTAGGAGTTCTTATTACGAATGACTATTTTGTAATAGATCGGATTCAGTTTTCTATTTCTTACTATCCACATATTCCTGCGGATGGAAGTCATATTTTTAATTTTAATAGTTTGCGTAATGATGATATTTACTTACGTAACTTTACTTCTGGTAGACCAGAAATAGTACCTTACACTCACCCTAGAGAAGATGAATATCCTTAATTTGCTGTTTGCTTTCATTGAGTTTCGCGAATTATTCAATGTTTTAGATTTGTTTCTTATCTTGTAATCTTTATTAAGAAGAAAAAATATTAGTGATGATAAAAAGACTTTATATAATAGCAATTTGCAGTATAATAGCGTTACCCATATATGCGCAGAAGCCTAATACGGATAAAACAGTAGTGCAGCAAGAATGGGGAGTAAATAAATTCTCATCAGATAAGACCTTGATGGAAAATATATCTGATGTAGAAGAATTAAAAGATATGTTAGTAGTATTTACAAAAGGAGATTTAGCTACATTAAGTGAAAGTGAGGAGAATTTGACGATTTTTTTGCCAATGGATGTTGCTCTAGAGAATATGAGACGCAAAGAACGTAAAGCTTTTTTAGAGAAAACGCCTAAACGTGAATTGTTAGAGATGTGGAAAGAATATATAGTCCCAGGTCGAATAGATGAGCATTCTATAAAAAGTAATATTGCAAATAAAAATGGAGCTTCTGTATTTGTAAGAACATTGGGAAACAATCAATTAGAATTTAAACTTAAAAATGGAGAGGTGTATATTAAAGACGCCGAAGGTCATGAAGCAAAATGGATAAAAGGTAATTTTTATTATTCGAATGGTTTTTTCCATTTTATAGATGGTCTTTTAAATTATAATCCGCAATAAAGACTTACTCTTCTTCGATATCTAATTTTGATAATAACTTAGGATTTTGATTTTTAGTGGTTTGCGCACCTAATTCTTTTAGTTTCTCAACTCGACGAATCAAATTGTTTCTACCTGTTAATTTTACCATTATTTGTTGGTAAGTACGGTCGGTAGTTTGCATTTGTTTGCCTAGTTTTTCTAACTCTATAGTCAGGTTTACAAAAGTATCATATAATCTGCCAGCTTGTTTAGCAATTTCTACTGCGTTTTGTTGTTGCTTTTCGTTGGTCCACATAGAATCGATAGTTCTAAGTGTAGCTAATAAAGTAGTGGGTGTAACTATCACAATATTCTTATCAAAAGCTTTATTATAAAGATGTGGGTCCTCGTTTATCGCAACGGCAAAAGCAGGCTCTATAGGAATAAATAACAGAACAAATCCCGGTGAATTTATTGACTCTAAGGTATGATAGTTTTTATCACTAAGTTGTTTAACGTGGGTTTCTATAGATTGTATATGTTGCCTAAGAAACAACCCTTTTTTGTTTATATCTTCTTCGTTTACATATTTTTCATAAGCAGTTAAAGAGACTTTAGAGTCGATAATAATATGTTTATGATCGGGTAAATGAACCACAACATCGGGAATAGCTTTTCCTTTTTCGGTATGGAAATGTTCTTGAGTGGTATATTCTCTACCTTTTACTAGACCACTTTTTTCTAGTACTCTTTCTAAAACCATTTCACCCCAATTACCTTGAATTTTACTATCGCCTTTTAAAGCTTTAGTAAGGTTTATAGCTTCTTCACTTATCTGAATATTTAATTCCTTCAG
>JAJYTI010000114.1 GCA_021793135.1 Bacteroidota bacterium | reverse complement strand
TTATGTATGACTGCAAATAATAAGCTAAATACTTTTAAAATCTTTTTAAAAATTTAAAATTTTAAGATGTTGATTGTGTTTTTGATTTAGAACGGAGCGGTTTCGTCATTATGTCTCATCCTCGTCCTCATAGGAGCTGACATGAATTTTACTTTGGTTTATATGAAAAAAATATAGACTTAACTACTTATTTTAAAAGGTTGTTATTAATAATAAAAATATTTTATTTCACTTTAAATCGTTGAGAGATAGGATCGAAATAAATAATATCTATAGGGAATAAGTCGCTTAATATGCCACTATTAATTATATTTTTTGGAGTGTCAAGAATAACGTGTTCTGGATGTAATAGCAAAATTTGATCACTGAGTTGTAATGCGAGTTCTATTTCATGTGTAGAGAAGAGTATAGTTTTTTGATATTGCTTTGTAAGGTTTTGTAGTAATTTAAGCACATAAGCACGATGATATAAATCTAGATGTGTGGTAGGCTCATCTAGGATGATTATAGGGGTATCTTGTGTTATTGCACGTGCTATGGCTATTCGTTGGTATTGTCCGTCGCTTAATTGATAACATTTGTAGTCTAATAATTCACGAACTTCGGTTACTGCAATAGCTTTGGCTATTTTTTGTTTGTCTATTTCGGTAAGTGACCCTATCCAATTGGTATGCGGATATCTACCTAAAGCTATAAATTCCCTTACGCTTAAGCTTTTTGATGCAGGTGGGTGGGTAAGAACCAAACTTATTATTTTAGCTATTTCGGCATTGTCTATATGCGAAAGAGAATTGTTTTGGATAAGAATTTCTCCTTTCAGTGGTCTTTCTAACTTAGATATAGTGCGTAGAAGGGTAGTTTTACCAATACCATTTCCGCCAATAACAGAAACTAGATTTCCAGGTTTTATCGCAAAGTTTAAATTTTTATGCAATACTTTTAGCTCTGGCTTTGAATAACCAATATCCAGTCCCGATACTTCTATGCTATATTTGTTATTTGTTGCCATAATTTAAAACTGTAATTGTTTTCTTCTTACCAATAACCAAATCACTATTGGAGCTCCGATAAATGAGGTTATAGCGTTAATTGGTAGAGTAGTCTCTGCAAATGGCATTTGAGCTATAATATCACAAATCAATAATAATGTCGCACCATATAATAGTACAGCTGGCATTAAGATGAAATGATTGGAAGTATCGAAAATTTGTCTCGTTAGGTGTGGCACAGCTAAACCTACAAAAGCAATAGGCCCTGCAAATGCAGTAATACTACCGGCAAGAATACTAGTAGCTAATACAAGTAATATATTAGTTCTTTTTAAGTGTAATCCCATACTTTGTGCATATTGTTGTCCAAGTAATAATGCATTTAGTGCCTTACAACTTAATACACTTAAAATTATTCCCACACTAAAACATAAACTTAAAATCCGAATTCCTTGCCAAGAAATATCACCAAGACTTCCAAAAGACCAAAAAATATAACGTTGTAATTGTTCAGCTGTAGATAGATAAGAAAGTACTCCAACAATAGCTGAGGTAAAACTACCAAACATGATTCCTATGATTAATAGGGTCATTGTATCTTTTACACGTACACTTACAGCCATTACCGCTAAAAGTACCAACAGTGTTCCTGCTGCTGCTGCAAGGACCAAGCTCCATTCGCTAGAGAGTAAAACACCTAAGACACCACCAAAGGCACTAGCACCAAGTAATAGTATTGCTACTCCCAAGCTAGCACCGCTACTTAACCCTAGTACAAATGGATCGGCAAGTGGGTTTCGGAACATCGTTTGCATAATTAATCCCGCAATAGATAATCCACCACCAGCAATAATTGCTGTAATTGCTTTTGGAAGTCGATATTCTAGAATAATAAACTCCCAAGTGGCTTTAGAAGCACCTTTACCAAATAAACTAGATGTGATTTCAGAAAACGGAATACTAGATTGGCCTAAACTTATATTGGCCAGAAACACTCCAATTAGTAGAATACTTAAGAGGAAAAAATGTACAATATAAGTCTTCCGTTTTTGCATAAAAGTTCTTTGTTATTCCAATTTGGTGTAAAAATACGGAGTATAATCGGGTAAAAGCTCTGGATGTAGGATATACACCAAATCTTTTAATACAATATCTGGTCGATTCGGTCCTAATTCAAAATATACTATCCCGCCAGTTGCACCAACTTTTGTTCCATAAGTATATATTTCACCAGTTTTATATGCATCAAATTCGGCATAAACTTTATTGGCTTTTGTTAAATCTGCTATGGAAGTGAAAGAACTAGGATTTAACCATATATCCGCGTCATGTGCAGTTTCCAAAACTTTTTCAAGTCCAAAAGATGAACTTCCAGTTCCTTTAGTTTTTTTCCAAATATAATCGCCTTGTGCATCGTCAATAAATTGTGCAGCCCAACTATCGCCTTGAGGTACATACCAAATGTCTTTATACATAGCACCGAGTAGAACTTTAGGTTTGCTATCGGCTTGTTTTGCAAGATCTTTAGTATCTAGGTATGCCTGTTCGATAGTAGCGAATTCTTTAATAGCTTCCTCATATTTTCCGTAAAGTGCTCCGAAGAATTTTATCCATTCTGCCTTGCCTAATGGGTTGGTTTCTAGCCAATCGCTATTGTAAAACACAGGGATTCCTGCTTTGGAAATGGTACGTAATTTAGGATCCATTCCGTCTACAGCAAATCCTATTACTAAATCTGGATCTACTTCTAGTAAACGTTCTACATTTATATCTTCATTTTTTCCAATACCAGTAATTTTTCCGTCATCTATACGTGCACGTGCAGATGTGGAGGAGATGAAATTTAAATCGGGAAAACCTACTAGGGACTCAATTTCACCCAACATATCTAACGAAGGAATGTGAGTGGTGGAAGTAACTACAATTTTCTTTACAGGTACTTGAACCACCGCATCATATATATCTGTGTTTTTTGGCGATTTTTCTTGATTCTCTATAAGTAAATAACGGAGCGAGGTATCGCTATTTGGCCAAATATCATTTATAATGATTTCTTTGTATCCGTCGAATTCTAGTATGTCAAACGCCGTGGCATATTGGATATTGCTTACGTTTTTTTCAACAGTTTGTGCTTTCGAATTCTCTTCCGAAGATTTTGTATCCGATTTACATCCGATAAGTAAAAGAAGAAATAAAAAAAGTAATGATTTTTTCATAGGACAAAAATAATAGTTTTTATTCGTAGCAAGCAAGAAGTATAAAAATACCTTATATTTGCGACAATATTTTAGGTGGACAAATAGTCCTTAAAATGGGAATTCGGTGTGATTCCGAAGCTGTTCCCGCAACTGTAAGTCACTCATCCTTTTTAGGTTGTAGTAGAGCGCCTCTTCAAAAACCACTATTTCTTAGGAAATGGGAAGGTTCGCAAAAAAGACAAGCCAGGAGACCTGCCAAAATATAATCTAATTTATAGAATCAACTTTCGGGATAAAGGTTGCTTTGGTTATGAAATATACCTATTTATTTATATTCATCTTATTAAGTGGCTGGGGAAATGCACAAAGCCTAGATAGCATTCAAAAACTTGAACCAGTAACCCTATGGGGTGAAAATGTAAAAGAATATTCTAGTGGATATACCCAAAAAGTACTTTCAGATTCATTATTACAGCGTTCCAATGGAACATTTACTAGTCTATTAGAAAATAATTCTCTTATCTATTTTAGAGAGAATGGTTTGGGAATGGTTTCTTCCCCGTCTTTTAGAGGAACGAACGCTTCTCAGACTGCTGTGTTATGGAATGGAATTCCTATTAACTCTATGTTTACTGGACAAACCGATTTTAATACTATACTTACAGGAAGTGTAGATGAGTTGACCATTCGTAGTGGAAGCGGGAGTGTGCCTTTTGGTAGTGGAGCAATTGGTGGAAGTATTTTATTGGATAATACACCTAAATTCGAACAGAAAAACTATCATCAAGTGAAATTAGGCTATGGAAGTTTCTCTTCCTATAATGGCCAGATAAGGAGTCAATTAATAGCCAAAGATGCTTATGTAGATATAAGTTTAGAAGGAATGCAGTCGGAAAATGACTTCCCATATCCAAATACGTCCATGCGAAATAAAAATGCAGACTTTTATCATTATAGTTTAGGATTAAGTGCAGGCTTGCGTAAAGCTAATCATCGATTATACTTTCATAGTAATTGGTATGAGGGAAAACGAAATTTTTCAGGAACACTAACTGCTATTGCCAGAGATGGATATCGAGATTATAATACACGAAACCTATTGCATTGGGAAATGTATTTAGGTCGTTGGACAAGTAGTTTGAAACTAGCTCACTTGTACGAAGAGTATCGTTACTATGCTAATAAGTATAGTAATAACTATAGTTTTGGAAAGTCTAATACCTTGTGGACAGACTATAGTATGGCGTACAGGATTAATTCTAAGATGAAATTAACAGGAATTCTTCAGTACAATAAAATTGATGGAAAAGGAACCGATGTACAAGATGCCAATCGTGACACCGGAGCTGCAATTTTAATGTTTAGTCATCATCTAAATGAAAAATGGACGTATGGATTGCATTTGCGTCAAGAGTTTTTTAATGGGTTTAGCAATCCTTTTCTTTTTGCTTTTGACACAAAATATCAACTTACACCTTCTTACAGCCTACATTTCAATGTAGCTAAAAATTATAGAGTTCCTACTTTCAATGATTTATATTGGAAAAGTGGGGGAAATGAAAGCTTAGATCCAGAGAGGAGTATCCAATTTGAAATTGGTAATTCATGGAAGAAAGAAAATTATGGAATATCGATAGCCGCTTTCTACATCCATTCAAAAGATATGCTTAAATGGATACCAATGGGAAGTATTTGGCGTCCAATAAATTTAAATGAAGTAAGGAATTATGGAGTAGAAGCAGAAGCATATTACAGTTATAATTGGCAAAACCATAAATTAAGAGCCGATATTGCTTATGCCTATACAAAAGCTGTAGATCAAGAATTGAAAAAACAATTAATCTACGTTCCATACCATAAATATACTGCTAGTTTAAAGTATCAATACAAAACTTGGAGTGCTTCTTATCAGGTTTTGTTTAACGGACAAGTTTATACTTCTAGCGATCATTTAGTGAAGCACAAGGAGTATGATGTACATCAATTAGCTTTAGAGTATAATTACCTCTTTGGTGATTTATATGGTGTTGTTGGAATTCGGATTAAGAATTTATACGATACTTATTACGAAAATCTACCATCGAGACCCATGCCAGGAAGAAATTTTAATCTATATATAAACTTTAATTTTTAATATCTAAGAAATGAGAAAACTACACTTATTAATGTATGCTATGCTTGCAATGTTTTTTGTGGCATGTAGCAGTGATGACAATACTTCGGATGGAGTAGAAATCGTTGGTAATTACACCAATGGAATTTTTGTTGTAAATGAAGGAAACTTTGGAACAGGTAATTCTGATGTAAGCTTTATTGATGCTAATTTTTCATCGGTAGATAATAATATTTTTAGTGATGCAAACCAAGGGCAAGCTCTAGGTGATGTAGCACAATCTATTACTTTATATGAGGATTTAGCTTTTGTAGTTGTAAATAACTCAGATAAAGTAGCGGTAGTAGATAGACATAGCTTTGAATTAATAAGTACAGTTGAAGGCCAATTAAGCTTACCACGTTATGTGGCTATTTCTAATGGGAAAGGATATATTACAAATTGGGATGAGAATGATGATGCTTATGTTTCTGTAGTAGATTTAGAAACATATACCGTAACAGAGACTATCGATGTTGATTTTGGTCCAGAAAAAATCATAGAAAAAGATGGTAGAGTGTATGTAGCACATCAAGGTGGATTTGGACAAAATAACAAACTTACAGTAATCGATACTAATAGCGATTCGGTAATCGATGTTTTAGAAGTTGGAGATGTACCTAACTCTCTTCAGATTGTAGGAAATGATCTTTGGGTGTTAGCAGGTGGTAATCCGTCATGGGCTGCAACTGGAGAAACCGATGGAAAATTGGTTAAAATAGATATGGGGAGTTTAGAAATTACTCAAGAGTTTGATTTCGAGGGTGTTTCTGCTTCATTATTAGAATATGATCAAGGAAGATTATACTATACAGTTTCTATTACTGATTGGGATACATACGAAACAGAAGCACATGTATTTGCATTCGATCCAAATAGTACTAGTTTACCTACAGAAAGTGTTTTCTCTACAGATAGAGCTTTTTATGGCGCAGCTATTAAAGATGGAATGTACTTTGGAGGTGATGCAAAAGATTATGCAAGTGATGGGAGTGTAGTTATTTATGATTTAGAGAATGGAGAGCAATTGTATGAATTTACGGTTGGAATTACTCCAAATGGATTCTACTTTACAGAATAATAGAAATAGAATATTAAATAAAAAATCCCCTTTTACCTAAGGTAAAAGGGGATTTTTTATGTTGTCTAATTTTAAGAATGTAAATCGATTAAAATCTCTAGCAATTGAATGGCTGCATTACTAATACTGGTTCCGGGTCCAAAAACAGCAATGGCACCAGCATCGAATAAGAATTGATAATCTTGTGCAGGTATAACGCCTCCAACGATAACCAATATATCTTCTCGACCATATTTTTTAAGCTCTGCTATAACTTCAGGTACTAAAGTTTTATGTCCGGCAGCTAAAGAGGATACCCCAAGGATATGTACATCATTCTCTACAGCTTGTTTAGCAACTTCTGCAGGGGTTTGGAAAAGAGCACCAATGTCTACATCAAAACCAACATCGGCATAACCTGTAGCAACTACTTTTGCTCCACGATCATGACCGTCTTGTCCTATTTTAGCAATCATTATTCTAGGACGTCGTCCTTCCATTTCTGCAAACTTATCTGCTAGCTCTTGTGCTTGCTTAAATGGTTTGTCATCTTTTATTTCTTTGCTATACACCCCACTAAATGATTTTATTTCTGCTTTATATCTTCCGAAAACTTCTTCTAAAGCATCAGATATTTCTCCTAAGGTAGCTCTATGTCGAGCTGCTTCTACAGATCGGAA
>JAJYTI010000113.1 GCA_021793135.1 Bacteroidota bacterium | reverse complement strand
TCTAAACATGTGTGCCATTACCACGCCTTCTACCCCATAGATATCGGTTAGATAATAAGCAAAACCATAGAATAAACCTAAAGATAAAAGTTCTGTAATAATAAAGCTTTTTACCATTCGTTTGGCTACAAATTGATAACTCAATACTATAGATGCTAAACGTACAAAGTCACCTATCAATTGCCATTTAAA
The DNA here is from genome assembly GCA_021793135.1 of Bacteroidota bacterium. Lineage (GTDB taxonomy): Bacteria > Bacteroidota > Bacteroidia > Flavobacteriales > Flavobacteriaceae > JAJYTI01. Next base: position 6,937 of record JAJYTI010000113.1, on the reverse strand, counting down.
CAACGGTGCCATTTCGTAAAAATCTGGATAGATAAGCATGATTACATAGTTTCGAAATATGTAAATAAGTATCATACCTATTCCAAATAAAGGTAACAGAGTTTTATATATCGAAACTAACTCTTTAAAAAAATCAGTTCTATTATATATGGAAGCAAATTTTGGTAACACATAAAGGGTAAAAATGGCATTCGAAAACACCATATAATTCTTAGAAATATTAGTCATTCCTGTCCAGATACCAGCATCATCTTGAGTGATCTTATCCGTTATCATACTTCTAATATCGATCTCCACAAAACTTAATAATACAGTAGAAAAGAAGGACATAACAGTGAACGCCAACAATTCTTTATGCATAAACAGCTTGAACTTTAGCTGTTTAAACTGTACATATTCTCGTAAAGTTTTATAAAATATAAATAAGAGCGCTAATAACTTTATTATAGGGGTAATTGCTAATGATAGTAGTACTCCATCCAAATTAAATTGGAATAAAAATATAACGGTCATTGCAGACGATACCAAGTATGCGCTCAGTTCTATCTTAGCGAATTTTTTATATTCAGACAGACCATTAATCACTCCATTAAATATGCGTTGCATGCTTATAAATGGCAATACTACCGCCATTATTTTTATGATATACGCATATTTTGTACTATCAAATAAATACTCACTTATTTGCCCAGAAAAGAACAGAAATGAAATACTACTTAATAAACATACCGTTGTAGTAAATACAAAAGTTGTTGAAAAAAGTTTTTGAAGCTGCTCTTTATCTTCCTTGAATTCGGCTACATACTTAACCACCCCATTAAACATTCCTACCGAAGTTACGGAAGTCATCAATTGCGTTAAGCTTTGTAATTGTCCAATTATAGCAACTCCAGATGCACCTAACATAGAAGCAATAAGTCGCTGTACAAATAATGCAATTACTAGACGAGTTCCTACCACACCAGCGTTTAAGGAAGTCATTTTTAAAAGTACATTTTCTTTTATAAACTTAGGTAGCTTCAATCTATATAGTAGTTAATTAATAGTTTTGTAGAACCTGAATTACATAATCCACTTCAGAATCTTGTAAAACTGGACTCATCGGCAAACTTACAACTTGCTTATGAATACGCTCTGTTATAGGTAGTGTATTTGTGTCTAGATGTAGTAATGCTTTTTGTTTATGCGGTGGTATGGGATAATGAATTAAACATCCTACTCCATTATTTTCTAAATAAGTCATAAACTTCTCTCTATTTGCAACTTGCACTACAAACAAATGAAACACATGTTCATCTAATCCATTGTAACTAGGCATTTGTATTTTTGGATTATTTACTTCTTGGATATAACGAAGTGCTATTTGTTGACGGCGTCTATTATCCGCATCCAAAGAGGAAAGTTTAATTCTTAAAAAAGCGGCTTGAATTTCATCTAAACGCGAATTAAATCCTATTTTATCGTGAACATATCGCTCGGTGCTACCGTAATTACGTAAGCTTCTAATTTCTTTGGCGAGTATATCATCATTAGTTGTTATAGCTCCTGCATCGCCCAAAGCACCTAAATTTTTACTAGGATAAAAACTAAAAGCAGCTGCATGCCCCAATGCACCAGCACGAACTCCTTCCTTATTTTTTGCGCCATGTGCTTGCGCTGCATCTTCGATTACAATTAAATTATTCTTCTCTGCAATCTTCATTATTTCCGTCATAGGAGATAATTGCCCGTATAAATGAACTGGCAGAATTGCTTTCACAGATGCGTCAATATGTTTTTCTATATGGCTTAATGAAAAATTATATCGTTTGTCTTCTACCTCAACTAATACTGGTTTTAAATTTGCTTGCTCTATGGCTAATATTGTGGCAATAAAAGTATTCGCTGGCACCATAACGCCATCTCCGTTCTTTAATTTTCCTATACTTTTATATGCCTCTAAAATTAATCGCAATGCATCCAATCCACTTCCTACTCCAATTGCATGTTTGGTTTGGCAAAAATCAGCGTAGGCTTTCTCAAATGCCTCCAATTCTTTGCCCATGATATAATAACCACTAGCTATAAAAGATTGATAAGCAGCTTGAAACTCCTTCTCAAAACGTTTATTAACTGCTTTTAAGTTTAAAAAATCGACAGTCATAAAATTCGGTCTATTAATGGATGTGAATTTGTTTTTACTTTAAAAAATCGATGTACTTGTGCTTTACCTCCTAAGCTTTCTTTCCAATACAACAAGCCATTATTTAAATCTTTTCCTTGGTTTGTATTAGAAATCCCAAAATCGAAATATTTAGCATGTTTAAATTTTTCTTGAATCAGATAAAAAAACAAATAATCTAACGTTCCTAATTTTTGCCTATTTTCGTTCGCTGCAATATACTGTGTATGCACAACATTGGGTGTTATAAACAGAGTAGTTCCACCAACGATTTCTTCATTATAATAAACGTCAAATTGTCGAATCTGATTTGGAAAAAGCTCTTGTAAACGCTGCATTTCTTCTAAACTATGAGTAGGCTTCACAGCATGAGTTACTTCTAAATGTGGCACAAGTATTTGATTCCAAAAAGCAGACAAATCAGTGGTTTCTCTTATTTGCAAATTATGATTTTTTCCTTTTCGATAACCATCTTTACGACCCGAGGAACTGATTTTAGCAATATTCAAGTCATATATAGTCGATGATAGATCTACTCGTGTCAATTCCGCTTCCACCATAAACAATAAGTAGTCCAGCTCTTCACTTGGCTGTGAGCAATACATTGCAGGAAGCTGTTTTATATGTAAATATTCTACTCCGTTTGTCTTTAAATAAATAAGTATGGCTTTAAATGCCAGTGCAACAGATTGAAACCGAACTTTAGGAGCTAAAATTAATCCCCCATACGTTAAACCTTGATGACTATGAACAATATTACCATCAATATTTGCAGGTAGAATAGCTACAAGCTTCTTACCATTAAAAACCATTAAAGAATAATCTTTAAATCGATCAGCATGATACGTCATAAAATCTCTATGAAACAAGAAAGTAGCATTTTTCGATCTTGTTACAAATTCATTCCATAACGAATAATCTTCTTCTTTATATGTACGAACGCTTAGTGCGATGATATTTAGATTTTAAAAAAATTAATTCAAACAAAAATAAGCTAATTATGTGGTAATTCCCGAATAGCTAATTAATATAAAACAATCAAAATACTTTCTAATTGTATTTATATAGTTCATTTAACACACCAATCCACACACAGCATATTATTTAAATCTTTATTAAAATCACAAATATTAATTATTTTAAATGAAGAATATAACATTCAATTATTACATTTAAGGTAAAAACACAAATATGACAAACCCTATTTCTAAAATAAAACAAGCTATGAAACTTATGAAGTCCATCGATTTAAAACAATTAGAAGCTATTTCTAAGAAAGTGGATCTTCCTGAGATGATGAATAAATTCGCAGAATTAGATGAAAGTCAAATGAATTCTCTTGTGAAAATGCTGAATAGTTCAGGTAAAAAACGAGAACTGCCAGAAATAAATGGTGATTTTTATGAAACACATTTACGTCTAAAACCTGAACATAGAAAAATCCAATTACAAGTACGTGAATTCATGGAAAAAGAAGTAAAACCACTTGTAAATCACTATTGGCTACATGATGAATTCCCTTTCGAAATTATTCCAAAGTTCAAAGAGTTAAATTTGTGTGGTGTTACCTATGAAGGATATGGGTGTCCTAATTTACCTTTTATTATGGAAGGTGTTATCGCATCAGAAATTGCAAGAATAGATGCTTCCATCGCCACCTTCTTCGGAGTACAATCTGGTTTAGCAATGGGTTCTATATATCTATGCGGATCGGAAGAACAAAAAGAAAAATGGTTGCCCAAAATGCAGCAGTTTGATGTTATTGGAGCTTTTGGATTGACAGAGCCCTTAGTAGGAAGTGCTGCTGCAGGTGGACTAACTACTACATGTAAAAAAACAGAAGAAGGATGGATTCTAAACGGACAAAAGAAATGGATAGGTAACTCAACTTTTTCGGATATAACTATTATTTGGGCTCGAGATGTGGACGACGATAATGTGAAAGGTTTTATTGTAGAAAACGATACTCCAGGCTTCAGTGTAGAAAAAATAAAAGGAAAAATGGCGTTGCGAATTGTTCAAAATGGGCTTATTACCATGGACAATTGTTTCGTAAAAGACGAAAATAAATTAGAGCATGCCAATACCTTTAAAGATACTGCTCGTGTCTTACAAATGACAAGAGCTGGTGTAGCATGGATGGCTACTGGTTGTGCACGTGGTGCCTATGAAAGTGCACTAGATTATACAAGAAAACGAAAACAGTTTGGTAAACCGATTGCCTCTTTTCAATTAATTCAAGGACATTTAGTAGAAATGCTTTCTAATCTTACGGCTATGCAAACCATGGTTTATCGCTTATCGGAATTACAAGATCAAGGACTTCTAAAAGACGAACATGCCTCTCTAGCCAAAGTTTTCTGTACTTTAAGAACAAGAGATATAGTAAGTCATGCACGAGAAGTTATGGGTGGCAACGGTATATTATTAGAACATGATGTTGCTCGATTTGTAGCCGATGCCGAAGCAATTTACTCTTATGAGGGTACCAAGGAGATCAACTCTTTAATAGTAGGGAGATCGATTACCGGCATGAGTGCTTTTGTTTAAGATGATTGATAATTCAACTGCTACTCTCTAAGAGAAATAGATTTCCTTGATGGGAGTAGCGATTGTATTCCTATAGTAAAAATTCCTAATACTAAGAATACACTGGCTATAAAAAGGACGAGATGGTAATGAGGAAACATATCTCCTTCTAAATAGAAAATCAATCCTTGGATAAATAAAATTGCTTCTGTAGCAATCACACCAAAGACAAAGGAATAAATTCCAATTCGTAACAATTGTCTAGAGATAATGAAGTTTTTAAACTCTAAGAAAAATAAAAGTAAAAATCCAGAAATAAGCCCAAGCATTGTTAGGTGAATAAATCCGATTACAAAGTTGACATGCAATACTAACGAAGCTGCCAAACTGGGAATTAAAGCCCCTGATTGTAAAATTATTTTTAAAAAAAAGCTAGTAGAAACAAATACAATTAGTACTCGTTTTAGTTTATCTGCATTTGTCCAGTATTCTCTTAATTTTGGTTTTATTATTTGTAGTAAATACCAAACTGCAACTAATTGTAAAATAATACCTACCGCATTACTCCACCACCATATTGGGGATTTAAAATACCAACTTACAGGTAAAGCAAAAGTAAGTGGCAATGAGAGATTTAAACAAACAAAAAACTTTTTAAAATTGGGCGTCGATTTAATTTTTAACTTACGGAAAAGCAAGGCTATAATTGCAAATACAAACCAACCATTAAACTGAAAATGGAGGAAGAACTGAATAGCAACCTGATCCCAACCACCTTTTATTTTCATAGCCATAATAGGTGCCATACACCACAGACCTATTGTAGAAATAAACATGTGCAATAAAGAGGCATGCAACATTTTACTAGATGGACTATTTAAAGACTTCGTATCTTTTAAGAAGTAATAAATAAAAAAATAACTGACTATAACATGTAGACTTGAAAAGGTTATCGACGCAGCGGCATATCCTTGAAATGGAAAACTAAATAACATTCCAATTACAGAAACTTGTGTAGCCCAAAATAATCTTTTGTACCGTCCATACCATTCGGGAATAAAATAGACTACCAGTAAAGAAAAAATAGCTAAATATACCCACCCTAAAATAGCAATATGAGAATGTGCATGGGTTATATATCTGTAACGATATGGAATAGGAATTGAATTTACGTGAGCATATCTCATAAACAAGCCTAAAATAGCTGCAAATAAGAAATTAAGTAATGGTATGCTTAAATAATGCTTACGTATACGGTTCATAGTTTATTTAATAAAAAACACTTCCTGAATAAATTTGATTTTAGAAGTCTATGATTATAAATCAAAAATACACAAGAAGTGTTGTAAAACAGAGAAATCTAGCTATAATTAAAAGGATTTTTCTAATTCTACAGCATCACGAAATAGTATATTATTTTCTAAGTGAATGTGTAAGTGTAAATCCTTTTCAAATTCGTCGAGCATTTGAAAAGCTACTCGATACGTATTACATGCATCTGCAGGAGGTGTATAATCATTGGTTAATCTAGCAATTTCTCTAAACCTTTCCCCTTCTGTATCATGCTCATGCAACATAGTTTCTATAGGACTCTTTACCGAGCTAAAATTCGAAGCAGGCTTTCCTGCTCCAATACTTTTAGCTTCTACCATTTCGCGAATGTATGGGAACAGAATTGTTTCTTCGTCTTTCATATGTTTCGCAAGTTCATCTGTAGATTCAGTAAATAATTTATTAATTTCAAAAAGTTCTGGATGACGACCACCATGAACTTTACATAGTTTATCTAAGAACTGTCTTAACACAGGGGTTTTCTCTGTTACGTATCTATGATGTTTTTTCTGAATATAATCTGCTAATAAATCGGATGGCCAAGATTTATAATCTATAGATTGATCGGTAGTAGAACTTAATACTTTATTTAAATCCCGAACTATATCATCTAATTCGATATTCTTTTTTTCACAAACTTCTGTCATAGGTCGATCGCCTCGACAACAGAAATCAATCTTATATTTAGAAAAAACAGCCGCCGTTCTAAAGTCATCTGCTACAAACTCACGTATATGTTTTTGTGGATCTACTGTTGTTGTCATATTGTACTTATTTATATTGGATTATTATTTTCGAAAAAAATACGTCGCTTCAAAAGGGACAACCAAAATTTATTTTGACCGCTTAAGTTTTCGTTGTCCCTAAAATATTGAAGCAACTGTCTAAAAAAACACACGTTTCCTAAGATCGGAA
>JAJYTI010000112.1 GCA_021793135.1 Bacteroidota bacterium | reverse complement strand
TAGTAAAAACATCTTCTTCAACTATATCTAGTAGAATACTTTTCGATTTCGCGTTTAAAATCATCTAAAGATTTAGGATCTATATTCTGTTTTTGAAGAATTATCTCTTTGTCTTTTAGCTGTAATTTATATTCGTCTGCTATATCGCTAATCATCTCTACCTCATTTAAGTTTACTGTACTTTTGCTAAATACATTATTTTTCTTTGTCATCTCTCCATCTTCTTTTATAGTAATATATGCACTATTTCTGTAAATCAGATAAAATCCTAATCTCGCTAATCCAGCAACCATAATTCCAGCACCTACAGCTAATAGATTAATACCTTTAAAATCTCCATATAAGTTATGAAGAACAAGAATTATTAATCCAATAATAAAGTACATCAATCCTGTACTTTTATGAACATTCAAAAACTTCTGACTGTATTTTATTTTTTTCATTAACCAAAAACAAGTGATTAAAAACAAATTTTATCTTCTCAATACATTATCCAAACTCCATTTACTAGTTGGAATAGTAGATAGCAAAAAGGCTCCAAAACTAGCACTGAATACGGAATAATCGAATGCATATTTAATGTGAGCATTTAAACTCATTCCTATACCAAAAGCAAGGATTAATAATCCCGATAGGAAAGCAGACGTTCGGATTTTATAACCAACAACAAGGAATACTCCTAAAACTATTTCGGCTACTGTGGCGATTATTCCTAGAATATTGGCAATGGTATGCGATGCGTTAAAATTTAACTCACTGGTATATTGCACAAAGTTATCCCAGTTTCCCCAAGTAACTAAAGCACTTCCAGGTGCTCCCCAAATTCCAAATCTATCGGCAACGGCAGATAAAAAGGCTGCTCCAAGTGCCAGTCTAAGTAAAAAAGTAAAGTAGTTATTCATAATTATCAATTTTTAAAAAGGGAAGAAAAGCGGAATGATAAAAGATGCAGCAATCCATATAAGAAAGTTTAATGGCGTACCCACCTTAAGATAGTCATTATATTTATAATTACCTGGAGAGTAAACCATAGTATTTGTTGGTGCATTTACAGGGGTCATAAAGGTTAGAGAACAAGCAAACATAACCGCTACAAGAAATGGCTTTTCACTTACTTTCATAGCGGCAGCCAAACTTATTACAATGGGAGCCATTAAAGCTGCCGTAGCCTTACTAGAAAGTACATTGGTAGATAAGAAAGTTATCAAGAATAGAAGACTCAAAGTTATTCGAGGGTCGTAATGCCCCAAATTATTATAAATAAATTCGGAAGCTATTTCAGCACCACCCGTTTTCTCAAGTGCGGTTCCCATAGAGAGAACTCCTGCGAGCATAAAAATAACCTTCCATTCTATCGCCTCATAAGCTTCTTGTGGTTTTAATATGGTAGTGGTAACAATAAGTAAACTACCAATCATGCTACTCATCAAAATAGACGTAATATCTAAAGCGGCTGCAGCAACCACAAGAAAGGCGATGATTAGAGCGGGAATTGCCTTTTTATAATTAACCTTATTCTCTTCGTGCTCATCTAAAAGGATTACTACATTATTCCTTACTAATTCATGCATTTGCTCTTTTGTTCCATGAATAATTAGCATATCACCTTCTTTTAAAACCAATCGTGATATATTTTCCTGAATCACCTTATTTCTATGGCGAACGGCGATTACCGAACAATTATAAAGTCGTCTAAAATGTATTTGATGTAAGGAGTTACCTGACAATATAGAATCTACGGGAATGACAGCTTCAAATAAATGATTTGGATTTATTTTTTCTTTCTTTTTTTCCTTTGTCTCTCCTTCATCACCTTCTTCTTTCGATTTTTTCTCTCCAAGTATATGATAGCCATCTTTGGAGTGTAATTCATTAAGATTATTTGGGTTAATGTTTATTTTCAAATTATCTCCAGCCTCCAAAATAGTTTCTCCATTGAATATTGGCAATCGAATACCATTACGATTTATAGAAATTATATTGGAATTAAAATCTCTTACAAGAGAAGATTTATTTATGGTTTTACCCACATCTTTTCCTTCATCTAGTAGAACCACCTCTGCTATATAGTTTTCGATATAACTCAAGGTATCATCCAATTTATCTGCTCTTTTTGGTAATAAAAACGGACCTACAAAAAACAAATAAGCAAAACCAATCAACAATAAACATAAAGCTGGCAATGCAAATTCAAACATCCCAAAGTGTTCATGCCCACTTTCTGCTGCAATACTACTTATTAATATATTGGTAGACGTTCCAATTAATGTGGTGGCACCGCCAAATAAAGCAGCAAAAGAAATAGGAATCAATAATCTAGATGGTGCTATTTTTGTTTCTCGACAAACTGAAATAGCGATTGGAATCAATATAGCAACGACAGCAGAATCATTGACAAATGCAGAGAATGTTGCCGAAACGACACAAAATACAAGTAAAGCAAAAATATAATGAATACGGGCAATCCGAATCATTCCAGCACGCAATCCATTAATAATTCCTGATTTAAAAACCGCAGCACTTATCACAAACATACAGCCCAAAGTAATCGTAGCAGGGTGATTAAATCCCGAGAACCCTTCTCCAGGAGTCAAAACACCTGTTACGATAAAGAGTGCCATAATAAGTATAGATGTCGTATCAATACTGAAATAATCTTTAACAAAAAGAAAAATTCCAATAGCTATAACTCCAATTGTGATATATAATTCCATCTAAACTCCTTACGTGAATACTAATTTATTACTACTAAAACAATCTATTACATAAATCGCAAATAACAATTTTTATAATTCGATTATTTTTGAAAATATCACATTAAAAATAACAAATTGTTTTATTTGATACCCGAGATATAAAAACAATTTCAATTGCTATAGAGAATCTAGTATTAGTAAGCAAGAATAAACATAGGAGTAACCATACTTATTTATTCCTATGACACTATATAACTACCTAGAACTATGCATCCTATACATCATTAGATGATTCGGTGGTATTAAATTATTTAGATTTCAAGTTTCGCTTATATAAACCAATAACGTTTATATTTTTAAAACGTTCCATTCATAAACTGCAGATTTAGCATTGCACCAGAAAAACTTCCTGTATAAACCGTATTTACAACCGATCGGGCTTTTGTAATACACATGCATATACTCCAAGAACAGATTGCGACGAATATGCGTAATTACTCGATTATCTGAATATGGGGATTTAGCTTTATAAGGTCGGCGATCATTTGTTGAGGGTTTTCTGGAGAAATAAATACTTCTTCACTTCCTTTAGAAGTGATAAGCAATCCCTCATCTGCTAATGCTGGTTTGCTACCACTACCTTTATCGGTTCCTTTTTTTATAGATTGAATATTCGAGATATAGATTTCATCATTTAAAAGCCCATTTCTATAGATCAATTTGTCTGCAACGATTTTATATTTGGTTCCGAAGTAAATCCAAGAAATAAATAGTATTGGCCCAAGTAATGGCAGAAGTAGAAATGGTTTTTCACTAAATATTCGTTGCCCAATTAAATAGACAATAATGGGAAAAACAATTGTAAACACAAGTAAAATTTGAATCGTCTTTCCTTTTTTAGCTTTATAAATTTTCATGGTTAGATTTTTTTTAATCAAGATAAATATTATTGTTCTACTTTCTACAATTATCAGCTATTCTAACCATAATTTAAAATCTTTTACTCGTTCTCTAGCGACAATAACTTCTTCGGCATGATAATGCTTCAGCTTTAATTGTAATCGGGAATTGGTATATGAAATGATATCTTTAATAGCATTTATATTTACGAAGAACTTACGATTGACTCGGAAGAAGGTTTGGGGAGCCAATTCTTTTTCTAATTGTTCTAAAGTGGTATCAATCAGATAGTTTTTTCCGTCCAATGTATAGGCATAAGTCGCTTTATTCTGAGAGTAAAAACATTCCACCTCATCGATCATAAAGATTTTAATATGCTGCCCAATTTTCGTTGTGAATCGCTTTTTATATTCTTGCTCTACCGGGTTAACCAATAGTTTTTTAATATCCTCAAAGCTCTTTACCACGTCTTGACCAACCGGTTTAAAACTTTGATATTTCTGAATGGCTTTTTTAAGCTCATCTTCGTCGATCGGTTTTAGCAAGTAATCAATACTATTTAATTTAAAAGCTTGCAAGGCATATTCATCATAAGCGGTTGTAAAAATGATTGCGGTTTTAATATCGATTTCTTCGAAAATCTCAAAAGAGAGCCCGTCTCCTAATTGGATATCTAGAAATATTAAATCTGGATGGGTATTCTCATGAAACCATGCGATACTCTCCTCTACGCTACTTAACATATGCACTACCTGGACCTCGTATTTTTCTAGCATGCGTTTTAATCGACGTGCCGCAAGTTTTTCGTCTTCAATGATGATCGCTTTCATTATCGTTTGTCTTTGTATTTATCGTACTCTTCTTTTTCTAATATCTCTTGAATTTTCTTCTCTTTCCAATTTTCATCATTTCTTTTCCATACATCAAAAGCATTTAATCCTTGGAAAAAGATTCCTATTCCCCAACCGATGGATGCCCATAAAACCCATGTATTATGAAATCGATTGAGATAGTAATAATTTATAGCTAGTAAAAAACCAATTACTATGATATAGGCAAGCAGACTTGTGTAAAAGCTCTTTTGACTTTCTACTTTCTCTTTTGCATGCAAATAGTTTAGTTCAGTTTTATCCGCTCCCATAAACTGATTTATTTTTCTTTTCTCCCAAGCTTTTGGAAAAATAGAATAATTATACGCTTTAGAAGCATGGCTCAACACGCCAATCCCCCAACCTATTATTGGAAAAATAGCCCATGGAAAACCTCCTGTTCTTATGTTCATAAAGATGAAGAACAAACAAAAAACCAAGTAAATGGCGAAGTGCGTTCTAAATGACATCATGGCCTCTACTTGCTCTTTTGCATGTTTATATCTTTTTTCATTTATAAATTGATCGGTATTCATTTCAATTCTTGTATTTGGATCTAACAACGGAATTCCTACACGAAATTCATCTGTTGTTTTATCGATTAACACGGATGCATCCGTAAATAAAGCATAACGCTCTTGAATATTCTTTAATCCTAGACCTGTACTCTGCTTTAAAATATTCTTTGGTTGTAGATTATTAGAAACGATTAAATAATCATCCTGTTCATAAATCGAGATAACCAACTTATTCTGTTCCGTGATTTGATTATGTTTTACGGCATTCTCTAGCAGTAACTGCAAGGATAATGGTACTACTTTCACTTCAGGATTTTTCAGCTCTATAGGAAGTGAACATTCCAAGCTATTTTCAAATCGAGTGGTTAACAAAGACAAATACACCCTTGCAAATTCCAATTCTTCTTCTAGCGTCACTAGTTCCTTATTCTTTTGTTCTAACACATATCGATATACTTTAGATAAAGAAGTGGTGAACTTAGAAGCTAGCTCTGGATTTTCTTCGATTAAACCCGTCAACACGTTCAAACTATTAAACAAAAAGTGTGGGTCTAATTGGCTTTTTAATGCTTCAAATCTAGCCGATTCAGTTTTTGCTATAACCTTTTGCTCTTTTACTTCTGAATCTCGAACACTAGCATTATAATTTAGATACAGATATATAATACTTATAACAAACGCATCATTAGTATAGTTCATTATATGCCCTGCAATGTCGATAGCTTTTAAAATAGTAGAAAAGTCAGTTGTAGAATTTTGTACTCTTTCTTCAACGAGATAATATATACCTAATTGAGTTAGAAATCGGATAGCAAACACAAGTAAAAAGCCTCCAACAAATACAAGAATTACTCGATTTAACTTGCTTAAATTCTCACGCTTTCTATGCCTAATATACTTATAAAAGTAATTTACAATGAGACACGGAATAACAGTTAATAAAATGTATAGAGCAAGTGTTATATAAAACTCGTATTGTAAATAGGTTTTGTTAATTATTACTGCATTTCGAGTAGTAATAAAGAATAAAATTATTCCTATTAAAGCTGCACCTACTATATTCTTTAATAATTTCACCTTTATATTTTATTTTAAAGTAACTCTACAACTAACTTTTACATCTCTCTAATTATTTACAATACTCCTCTTGTAAGAAAAGTGCTCTTTCTTTCCCTCTTGTTGGATAAAATGGTTCCTTTGCTTTAAAGTTAGTGAAAAGTTCTATAGTTTTTTCTAGTGCTTCGCAATTGGATGCAACCGAACCGCCAAGATATTTTGCAGATCCAATATTCCACTCAATAGCTGCTAATTTGACTCTAGGGTTTTCTGGATCTAATTTTACAGCTTTAGTATACGTTCTCATGGCCTTCTCCGATAATGCTCGACCGTACTTTTGTGGATTGGAAACAATCTTTGCAGAATATAGATGACCTTGTAACGCGAATAACTCTGCATTGTCTTTAGACACTTGCATACCTTTATCTAAATGGACTTGTGCTTTTTCCAATTTCATTTCAAGAGCCTCTGCATCTGATCCTGTAAAACTACTAGAAATATGAATCTGTGCGATATAGTAGTATGGCAACCATTTCTCGGAATCTATCTCCGTAATTTGTTCAAAAACGGTTACAGCTTCCCAAGGTTTTTCATTTTCCCATAGCTGTAAGGCTTTGTTCATTTCGACTTCATAAGAATACGAATTCGTATTCATAATTATCGATTTTTTAGCTACTTGAGCATGCATCATAGAAGCGCTTAATAGCATAGTGATGTAAATAACAATTTTGTACATAACATTATATTTTATTGGTTTTTGTATTACAAACCTCAACATTGTTATGTCCGTTTTAAAAAAGGAATTACCGAACTGTTGAATAAGTAGGATGAACTGTAAATCGGATTGTTATTATATTCTATAAAGGTCGTTGATTTGCGTTACCAAAATGTGTTTATAGAATATACTTTGATTATCCTCTTGCCATGCTACAAGAATATATTGATCATCTATGGCTTTTAATACTGGATAACTACTATTTGATTTAGGGAATGTTACTTCTTTTTCCAAATGTTGCTCGCCATCTATTTTACCCACTCGTACTCTAGTATAAAAAGAGTTCTCTAATTTATAATCTTCGTTATATGCATAAATTCTCGTTCCATTAGGTAAAGCCGATAGCTGAATAAATCTACCATTACTATTAAT
>JAJYTI010000111.1 GCA_021793135.1 Bacteroidota bacterium | reverse complement strand
TTACAAGTACTGATGGCTTTTTAGCTTCCTCTTTCTTATCTTTTTTCTTATTCTTATTTGATTCTTCTTTAAAAAGATTATTAAACCCTTTGCTCTTAAAGTCATCTGCATACCAATCTAAAGCTAGCCTATAAATACTTGCATCTTGCATTCCAAATGGATATGAAGGCGTAGTTCTATTACTCGCAAAATAGATATACTTACCATCTGGCGACCATGATGGATCCGTTTCTGATACTCCGGTATTAGTTAAGTTAATAGTTTTATTTTCTGCTATATTATGCACAAAAATATCTTGCTCAAAATCACGTATAGCAGTGAATAAAACATATTTATCATCTGGAGAAAAACTCGGCGCAGAATTCTGGAAAGCCCATATCTCATCAGTTACTACTGTTTTGGATTGAAGTGTTTTTAAATCTAATAATCGCACCTCATCCCTTCCACTTAAGTATACGGCCTGTGTATAATCTGAGTTAAAAGCAATATCTCTATTACTAGCTAAATCTTGTGTTAGTGTTTGAGCGTCTCCACCTTTGGCAGATATTTTATACCAATTAGGATATCCTTTTTTTGTCTGACTGTAAAGTAAATCTTGATTATTTTCCAACCATTTCACTTCCAAGACGCGTTCGCCATTATTTACCACTTCTTTTATAAACTCACCTTCCATGTCCGAAACAAAGAGTACTCCACGGCTAACAAAAGCAATTTTCTTTTTATCAGGGGATATATCAAAATACTCAACACGACTAGTTTTGAAACTTTCCTTTTTGTTTAATCTGTAATGCGAAGGTGCAGTAAACTCTATTTTTGAGCTTTGTTTTGTATTTAAATCGAATAGATACAATTGATAATCTTTCTCAAATACAATTTTTTGTCCGTTAGCAGCCACATGAGGTGTCTTTATAGAGCTGTCAAAACTTGTCAATGCCTTTGGCGATCCATTCTCTAACTGATATAAATTATATTCTCCCGTATTTTCATCGGAGATATAATAAATGTTTCCATTGGCATCTACGGTAGGATTAAAATCTTTTCCTTCGTAAGTTGTAAGCTGATTAAACTCCTCCGTTTTCGGATTAAAAAATAAGATATCTGGATTATTAGCACCTTTATATCTCTTACGTGCTACTTGTCTATTACTTTCCATAGAGCTAGTAAACAGATAGTTACCTTCTGGGGTTTCTACTAAACCATCGGAATTAGAAAAGAAAGTATTAAATAATGGTTTTGCTGTTCCACCATCAACAGAAATAGCATAACTACCAAAATTATTATAACGATTAGAAGTGAAATAAATCGTTTTACTATCCCAACTCCAACTCTCAACATTATCTGCAGCTTGATGAAAAGTAAGCTGTGTAACCTCACCTGTTTCTAATGATAAAACAAACACATCTTCATTCCCATATTGATTTGATGTAAAGGCAAGCCATCTTCCATCTGGTGAAACCATAGGATTTTTCTCTTCCCCTTCTAATGCTACGATACGCATTGCCGAACCACCATCTGCTGATACCTTCCAAATATCACCATCATAAGAAAAGTAAACTTCATTTGCATCTGGGCTTAAGCTAGGATGTGAAGCAAAATAAGGAGTATGTTGTGCATAAGCAAAGGCAGAAATCAAGAAACTGCCTAATAAAACTTTAAGTTTCTTCATAAATACAAAGTATATTTTTGAACATAAAGCCTTAAAATTACTCAATACTCCGTAAAATCAATAGATTTCTTCGATGTTTATATGCTGTTCTTATAGAATAGGTGTTGGATTTTTATCTTCGTCTAAGGCTACAAATGCAAAAGTTCCTTCTATTGCTTTCGTTCTTCCTTCTAGATACATCTCTTCAATATATATTTCCACATGAACTTTAAGACTTGTATTACCTACATGCACTACCTTACCAGTAAGCTCTACAATAGTACCAGCCGGAATAGGTAGATTAAAATCTATTTTATCTGTAGACACGGTTACCACCCTCTTTCTTGAAAATCTAGTAGCAGCAATAAATGCCACTTCATCCATTAATTGTAATGCGGTTCCGCCGAATAAAGTATCATAATGGTTAGTAGTATTTGGGAATACTGCTTTAAAAATTGTAGTTGTTGAATTGTCAATGCGTGTTTGTAGGTTTTCCATAATGTAATAATTAAATAATACAATCCTACCAACGCTAGCAATCGTTGTTTTAATCGAATAAAACAGAAGTTATCATACGTAATTTTTTCCTCCGAAAACTCACGTTGGTATTTATTTATAGGCAGGTATTCTGGCTTGTACTTTACATTATACCTTCCCATTCTATTTTTTAGAACAGTGGATTTTATAATGATAAGTTATACTACTTATGTACTTACAGCTGCGGGGACAGCGTCGGCTTTTACCGACTTCCCTTTTCATGTTCAATAAAGAACAACCTATAATTTCACAAAGATAGAATAAGTTTATTTACTATTTATATAAAAGACTCTATAGTTATTACCAGTCAATTTCTGTTTTACCTATAGATTTTAAATAAATATTAGTTCTAGAAAAACATTTATTTCCAAACCAATAGCCCCGATTGGCACTTAATGGAGAAGGATGACCAGATTTCAAAACCAAATGTTTCGTTTCATCTATTTTCCTTCCTTTCTTTTGAGCATATCCACCCCATAAAAGAAAAACTACATTTTTACATTCAGAATTAATATGTTCAATTACCGCATCGGTAAATATTTCCCAACCTTTATTTGCATGACTTCCTGCTTTACCTTGTTCCACACTAAGTACCGCATTTAAAAGCAATACACCTTGTTGTGCCCAACGTTCTAGATTTCCAGAAATGGGAATAGGAACCCCTAAGTCGGTCTCAAGTTCCTTAAATATATTTATAAGTGAAGGAGGAAATTTTATACCATCATTAACGGAAAAGCTTAATCCATTTGCTTGTCCAGGACCATGATAAGGATCTTGACCAATGATAACTACTTTCACCTTATCTAATGGGCATTTTTCAAATGCAGCGAACAATTGATCTTTTGGTGGATAGCAAGTTTTTTGTTTATATTCATCAGTTAAATAAGACCATAAAGATGCAAAATAAGACTTCTCCATTTGCATCTTAAAGAAATTAAACCAAGAGGTTGGCAGGCGCGAAAAATCCATATATAAATTTTGGGTTAATATACGTATTTTGTGTTATTACTTTATCTACTGTGAAAAATTATATCTCTCAAAATAAATTTCTCAACCATAATGAATTATAAAAATGCAAATAAATAGGCGAAAAAACATTCTTATTACAATACATCGAATGAATAAAAGAGTATAATACATTTTATATTTGAGATAAATAAACTTTTCTTATCTTGACTCACATTTAGAATATAAAATCTTTTTTCTATGAAACATTTTCTCCCGAAAAATATGAGAAATCTCGGAGTTCTCGCATTATTTTTATTTGGCGCAATTCAATTACAAGCGCAAGACAAAGAAGTAATAAGTACAATTGTCGAAAAAGTTAATCATGAGTCTGAAGAACAACTCCAACTATTAGCACATGAACTTATGGATCAAATAGGTCCACGATTAGTTGGGACTCCACAAATGGAAGCTTCACACCATTGGGTAGTTGATAAATATAGAAGCTGGGGAATAGATGCCGAAAATCAACAATGGGGTGAATGGAGAGCTTGGGAGCGTGGTATTTCGCATATACACATGGTAGAACCTCGAGTACAGTCTTTAAGCGGTATGCAATTAGCTTGGAGTCCATCGACACCTAAAAAAGGTATAACGGCAGAAGTTATTTTACTTCCAGAAAAAATACAAGATTCTATAAGCTTTGCTAAATGGTTACCTAATGTAAAAGGAAAGTTAGTAATGGTATCTATGCCAGAACCAACGGGAAGGCCAGATGCAACTTGGGAAAAGTTTGCTACAGAAAAGAGTCTGGAAAAAATGCAAAACGATCGAAACGAATTAAGAGAAGCTTGGCATAAAAACATATCAAACACCGGATATAATAGCAGAAGTTTACAAACAGCACTAGAAGAAGCTGGTGCAGCAGGGATCGTTTCTTCTTACTGGTCTAAAGAATATGGATCAAATAAAATATTCGGTGCTGTAACTAAAAAAATTCCAACAGTAGATATCTCTCAAGAGGATTATGGAATGGTATACCGATTAGCTCAATCTGGGAAAACTCCAAAATTACATCTTGTTGCAGAATCCAAAGGTAAAGGAACCACACCTACTTTTAATACAGTTGCACGTATAGAAGGAAAAGAAAAACCAGAAGAATATGTAATTCTTTCTGCACACCTAGATTCATGGGATGGTGGTACAGGAGCTACTGACAACGGCACTGGAACTATCACTATGATGGAAGTAGCTAGAATCTTAAAGGAAGTATACCCAAACCCAAAACGAACTATTATAATAGGACACTGGGGAAGCGAAGAGCAAGGACTTAATGGTTCGAGAGCTTTCGTAGAAGATCATCCAGAAATCATGGAAACTACTCGAGTTGTTTTCAATCAAGATAATGGTACTGGACGTGTTGTAAGCATCAACGGTCAAGGTTTCTTACATTCATATGACTTTATGGGAAGATGGTTAAGAGATGTACCAAGAGAAGTAAGTAAACACATTGAAACTACATATCCAGGAATGCCTTGGGGAGGTGGATCGGATCATGCATCATTTGTTGCTGCTGGTGTACCAGGATTTATGCTTAGTTCTTTAAACTGGGAATATGGTAAAACCACTTGGCATACAAACCTAGACACCTATGATAAGATTGTTTTTGACGATTTAAAAAATAACGTAATCCTAATTGCTTCATTAGCATATTTAGCAAGTGAAGACACAGAAGAAGTTCAAAGAGACCAAGTTAAACTTCCAGTAAATCCAAGAACTGGTGAACAAATGAACTGGCCAGAACAAAGAAGTCCAAATCGTAAAGGTGGAATGGATTAATTAAATCAAACTTTACAATAAACCTTGATATCGGGAGACAGAAAAACTTCAATCTGTCTCCCGATATTTTTTTGTAATAATTAATAGATAACCCTATCATTTACAATTAGTAACAAGCGCACTTAATAATAAAAAGCAACCTTAATCATAATAAAAATATCGCTTGATTTGCCACTCAATGCTATAGTAACTTAATCATTCACAAACCATACTTTATATTGATTACTTGGAGTATATTTGTTTATTGTTTCCACCCTTACTTTTTGAAGGTTCATGAATGACATTTTGATCCAAACTCCAGATTTTGAGATTACTCAAGTCGAGTTTTTAATTAGATTATTAGTAGGCGTTGGTATTGGTCTACTTTTAGGATTAGAGCGAGAACATGCGGCTTTACATAAAACGGTAAAACCATTTGCAGGTATACGTACATTTACCCTAATCATTTTATTGGCATTCTTAACCATGTTATTGACCTTTATGGTTAGTACATGGATATTGCCCATCACTGTTATTGGGGTATTTATTCTCATAGGTCTCTCCTATTTTATTACCGCTAAAGACAGTGCTGATGGTACCACGGAAATATCGGTGTTGATAGCCTTTGCTTTAGGAATTATCACTTTTCTCGGCTTTATAGAATTGGCTTTGGCCGTAACTATGATTGCAGTAGGCATACTTTCTTCAAAAATCCGATTGCAAAACTTTGTAGGTAAAATCACTACTGAAGAGTTAGTTGCGATTATTCGATTTGGTGTAATTGCCTTATTGATTTTCCCATTTTTACCTGATCAAGTCATAGACCCGTATGGGGCAATCAATTTAAGAGAAGTTGGTTTAATGATTTTACTAACCTCTGGATTAAGCTTCATCGGATATATTTTAATGCGTGTATTTGGCAAAGACTATGGAATATTACTTACCGGTATTGTTGGTGGTATTATATCGTCTACGATGGTTACCTGGATATTTGCAAAGAAAAGTAAAGAGGAACCTTTATTAGCACCTAACTGTATCACCGCTATCATGGCGGCTTCTGCAGTAATGGTATTACGAATTATAATTTGGGTTTTCTTATTTAACAGAGAACTGTTTAATGGTCTATTAATCCCAGGAGGCGTTGTTCTTTTAGCTAGCCTAGCACCTATGTTCTATTTTCATTTTAATAAATCAAAAAATAAGGATGTAGATATTGAGATGCCATTAGGAAATCCATTAAACCTAAGAACAGCATTAATCTTTGCGGTATTATATGCTTCCATTTTATTTATAATCAACTTTTCAAATGACCATATAGGTTCAAGTGGTATTTACTTAACCACTGCTATTGCTTCTTTAACCGATGTAAACGCTATAACGATTTCACTAACCAAATTAGTTGGGGATACGTTGACTTTGAAAACCGGATTAAATGCTATCATATTAGCTACTCTTTGTAATACGATTATTAAAATAGGAATCGCTTTATGGGCCGGTAGCAAGGAGTTACGAAAATTAGTAACCATTTCTTATGGAATAATTTTCTTTAGTGGTTTAATAGCATTTGCGATTATAAACTTTATTTAAGCTTCATTTATTAGGAAACATATTATTAGAAATCATCATATCGGAAGACAGAAAAACATTAATCTGCCTTCCGATATTTTTTTGGAGTATATTTGCATAAAATCAAACTATGGATCAACTTAAAGGAATACTATACGTAGGAATCGGAGCATCGAGCTATGGTGTATTGGCTACATTTGTAAAACTTGCTAATATGCAAGAAATACATACTGCTGGACTAGCATTTTCTCAATACCTATTCGGTTTTTTAATTTTAAGTATTCTTAGCTTTTTTATTAGTCGTAGAAAAACAACACAACCAAAGACAGAGGTTAATAAATCTTCTTATTTCAAATTAATTCTATTTGGTAGTTCGCTAGGGTTTACTTCTAGCTTTTATTATTTATCTATACAATATATACCCGTCTCGGTTGCTGTTATTTTATTAATGCAATCTATTTGGTTTGGACTATTATATGAAGCTATAACCAATCCGAAATTAATTACAAAAAATAAGATTTTTGGAGCTATAGCAGTAATATTAGGAACTTTACTTGCAGTAAATATATTTGATATTTCTGGAAGATTAGAATGGCAGGGAATTGTTCTAGGTGTATTAGCTGCTATTAGTTTTACAACAACTATGGTTACTACTAATCAAGTTGCTTTAGAACTACCAACTCTAGTTCGTAGTAAATATTTAGTTCTTGGGGGATTATTAGCTATAATTCTATTTTGGAATATTCAGATCATTGAACATTTTAATTTAAAAGATTTTATCACTTGGGGTGCATTTTTAGGAATATTTGGAACAATTCTA
>JAJYTI010000110.1 GCA_021793135.1 Bacteroidota bacterium | reverse complement strand
GACCTAATAAATGACATGAATCAAAGGAATCTCATGCTGGCTTTAGGAATTGTTATGAACAGTGTTGTTCCGACATATTATATCAAAGATAATCAGGTCTTAGGAGTACATAAAGGTTTTGGATATGATTATGATAACTACCATGATTTAGATCAAAACTTTGGTAAATTATATCTCAAAACGTATGTAAACCATCCAGAAATCACAGAAGAAAATAAAGAGCTTTCTGTAAAGTATAGTTTAGACGATAAAAATCAAAACATGGATCTAGCAGGCGATCTATCCATAGATATGTTTAATCGTAAAGTAAGCGGAAAACGCAAAAACATTTTAGGATATGAGGCAGACCTCACAATATATACCTTAAAAGATGAATTTAAAATATCGACCGACTGGCAAAGTTTTTCGAACCCCTTAGGTTCTCTACAGGTATATCAAATAAATGTATATACCTCCCCAAAGTTTTCAAAAACAATCAATTTTTCTCATCCTTATTATTTACCAGAAGAAGATGGTATTATCGAATTAGAAGTGTTTTTTGAAGAGAACACAGAGGTTCCAACAATGATTATGAAACCAAAAAAAATTGATGCCCGGGCTATAGCTAAAAATGAACTTCAGATTCGCACTTCAGAACCTATTTATGATGATTCAGATATTTCTTGGACTTTTAAAGCTATGGGGATTATGATGAGTGGATGGAGTGTTTTAGGGGAATAATAATTTTAATTTTGGTTGTTGTTTTTAAAGGGGGAGCTATTTTTAAATATGTTCCCTAATCTTATTATAATGTTGGTATATAATTTCGGCGTAGTGTAATAGAAAAATAAAGGTATTTATATGTCAATTTACTAATAAAAAGAATCTACAGTAGAAATTAATTCCCAAAAATAAAACTGATCTGTAATATTTTACTTTCAAGATAATAGGAATTAATATCAATAATACTAGGAGAAAATCCAAATTAAAATTTTCATAGAAGAGCTCCCATAACTCAATTTAATTTGATTTGTAACAATATGAACAATCAACATATCATGAAAACCAAAAACAAAATTACGATAAGACTTTCTGTTTAACCAGACAAATACGTTGATTATTAAACGGGTAGTAGAATATAAGTTATATAATTAATTTTTTTCTATCGTTTTATGTAGATATAGAGTTTTTCAAAAGTTTAATATGAACAGTTGTACCAATCCCGAGATTAGAATCAATTTCTAACTTTCCATTAAGATACTCTACTCGATTTCTTAAAGTAGTATATCCTAACCCATGTTTCTCCATTATATAGTTTGTGTCAAATCCTTTTCCATTATCTTCTATGGTTAGATTAATTCTATATTCGTCAATTGCAATTTGAACTAAAATCATACTAGCATCTGCATGTTTTAAAGCATTGGCTACTAGTTCTTGTACGATGCGGTATAAGGTTATCTTTGATGTTTGCGTTATAGGTTTATGTATATCACCCAATGCTTGGAATACAATCTTGGTGCTTTTGTTTTCCATTTGGCGACAAAATTCCTCTAAAGCCGTAGGTAAGTCGTATCTTATAAGACTCTCTGGCATTAGGTTGCGTGCTATCCGTCTTAATTCATTTACAGAATTATCCAATTGTGACAAGATTTGATGTAATCCTTCCTCGGATTGTGTTTGTGGTTGAATTTGTGATAATTTAAGTTTGATCCCCGACAAAGTGCCTCCTAGGCTATCGTGTAATTCACTTGCTATTCTTTTACGTTCTGATTCCTGCCCCTCCAACATTGCAGCATAATTACTTAACTTTTGTTCTTGTCTAAGCTGTTCTTTTTCTTGAATATGTAATTGTTCTTTTTGTGCGGCTATTTGTTGTTTGTTATGATAAAGCGTATATCCACCGACAATCACTATTAGCATAAGGATACTAATACCTCCTATAGAATAGGTCCATATCCGTGAACGTTGTAGTTTGATTTCTTTTTGATTGGTTTCATCTTGTAACTGAAGAATCTGTCTTTCCTGTTTTTCTTCATTGTATTTTTTTTCCAACTCTACCATTCTTACTTTTGTGTCACTTTGTTCTATGCTATCGGATAAACTCACCCATTGATTTAATAATTCATAGGCTCTTGATATATTTCCTAACTTCTCTTCTGCATGGATTAAGTTACGTAATGCTACCAGTTTATTTTTATTTATGGACTGAGAAGAAACAAGTTCATATTGTTCTAGTGCCATTTGACGAGCCTTTTCGAATTGTTTAGAATCGTAGTATAAATAATATTTTCGATTCAATATTTCTCCTTTTTTAAGAAAATCATCTATTCTGCGAACATGCTGAAGACCTTGATCATAATTTTTTAGTGCTTCTTCTATATCATTTTTAATGTGATGCATAAAGACTCCATTCCAGATATAATAATCTACCCAAGAAGAAGAATTTGGTATGTTAGAAAGTATATAATGTGCTTTGTTCAAATAATCTGAAATTTCAGATCCGTCATATTGTATGGGGTCTATTGTATATAAAAGATTTTTTGCTAAATAAATATAAGAATCACAGAGTACCTCTGAATCTCTTTCTTCCTTTAATAAAGCTACCGTTTTTAAATAATATTCTTTAGACTTATCATATTGTTGAATATTATCAAAAATAATACCTACAGAATGATACTGACCAGCTAGTAATACTGTGTTTTGAATTTGCTCTAGAATAGGGATAGAATTATGTAAAAGTATATCTAGAAAAGTTTCGTTGTCACCTCTGAGTTGTTGAATTAAACCATAATTATGCCATGCTCGGGCCAAATATTGTTTTCCTAAATCAGAAGAATCTTTTTTTAAAAAATTAATGGCTTTCTTATATTGAACCTCAGCACTATCTAATCCTATATATTCCCAATCGACATTGCCTAGTTGGTAATATGCTACACCAGAAATAAAGTTATTGTTTGTTTCATTTAGTGAAAATATTTCTTCTGCATATTTTTTTGCATTGGTTCCTACAGTATCGATTAGAAGCCATGTATTGGAAAGCTCTTGTAATAAAATTGTTTTTTCGACAGAAGTTTTAGGCGTATTCATTACCTCTGTGAGACTATCTATTTTATAGAAGATATTTTCTTCTTGTGCTTTGCCGTACAGTGAGAATAATAGAAATATGAATAATATAAGTGGTAATTTAGACATAACAAGGTAATAGTGTCTTATTAAGAGTCAACGTAAAGATAGAATAAAAATCATTTAGAAAATTCATTTTTATTTTTCTATAGTTGAGAGAGGGGGTAAGAACTTATCTTCTAGATAAAAAAGTCCTTTCAAAAGTATATCCATTGAAGACAAATGTACAATTACAGGTTAATATAGCATTTTGTTGGGTATCTGTATTATTTTCACAATTGCAATTTGGTGTAAGGTCATCTGTTTGATAATGTACTTGAATTGTTTGGGTTTTGGGATTATAAAATGCACCATCATTTAAGTTTCTATGCATTGAAGAATAAGCAAATACTTCTTTTAAATTTGAGTTGATAAGCTGTACAAATGTAGTAAAACATTGATTGCAGGTCTTTACAGAACTTTCAAGCACGTATTTTACTCCATGCTCCGATTTTAGTATCGATATTTTCTTGTAACCATCTGGATAAACAAAAGGCATTTCACTTATGTCTATTATTTTATCAATTTCTTTATCGAAAAGATAGAGTCTTGAAATTCGCGATTGGTATGAGCCGCCGGTTTTTTCGTCGAAAGAAAAATTTATTAAACGTTGGTCATCAGAAATAATAATATTCAATTCTTCAATGCCTATTTCTTCTGAAATATTGTATTCAAAAAAATTAGGATGACGAATGATTACATCTAAATAATCACATATTTTTTCATTTAAAAACTCAATAACTACACCCGGTGCTATTGAATCCTGTTGATTCTGTATATATTTTTTTTCCTTTTGTAACCAATTTTTTAAATCTTTTTTATCTCTATTTGGCATAGCTAAACTATCAATATGGATTTTTTCCTGATAAAATAATGGTTCCAAAGTATTATGAACAGTAAACAGTTTTCGAGATTGTTCAATAAGTTGTTCTATTGGAGGAAATGTCTGTACATAAACAATGGACAATAAGTTTAAGATGATAATCCAATATTTCATTATTTATAAAATTATTATGTATTGATAAATGATTTCACATTGTTGTATATATATTATTATTTATAGCTTTTAATTTATTTTTAAATAGAGTAATGTTTCAAGTTTAATCCGTTACAATAAGTATTGAGATCCTCCATGAGCATATAAATCCGTCTAATATTTCCGTCCAATGCAAGATAGCCTGTGGGAGTTTCAGGCTATCGGACTGAATCCAGTTGTTATCCTCGATTTTATAAATATAAAGCGTATTTTCTTTTGGATTGGCGATTTGATTGTGTTTTAGCGAGAAAATATTTTCATAACCGACACCGTTTTGTGCATGTAGTTGCGAGTTATATGCTATCAGAAACATTATGGTGAATAAATACAATGCGTATCTCATGTTTTGAATGTTTATTGACTATCAATAACTGCTCCTGGACGGATGCGCACATTTTTTACAATACTGTCCCAGAACTCCAAGGCTTCTTTGTCATTTGAAAATGGTTTGATCCTTTCTTGGTTCTCATAATTGAAGTCCCCAGCTTGAAGTGATATCGTCATATAAGGATGTATTAGGCTTTCGCCTGAGCTGGAAACTTTTAATGTGAATTCATAAAACCACTGTCCATCATCCTTAAATTTATACAGGAATTCGGTAGCTTCTTTACCATTCCATTTGTATCGTTTCTTACGCAAAATATCTCCAAATGACCTCGGTAAAGGTGGAACATCTGTGTCGTATCGGGTGGTAAAGGTTTCGATCCACATACGGACAGTTGGCCGGTTGGGAAAGGAAAAGCCAACGCTCATTACCTCCTTATTCATTTTGTTATACTCTATGAATCCTTCACAAATACATAAACCTGGCTTTTGTGGGATTTCAGACGAAGGTCGGTAGTGATTTAGTTGAGAGAACTTTCTTTGATTTTCTGCTGCTTTAGCCCGATTTTCTGGTGTGGCAGTACCCTCGGATATAAAATAAAACATGGTTTGACTTTCAGGCAAGTATTGGTATTCGTCATAGCGATAAATTCTTTTGCCTGCCTTGCTACTCCAAGATGTCAAAGTAATGTGATGGCTCGAAATATCGTCCCGGTCCACAAATAAGGAGTCGCCATTATTATGCATTGAATTTTGAAGTACTTTTTGTCTATTTGAAACTTTATTTTGGAACTCTTTGAGGGTGATTGAAGAGAAAGTTTTTACCTTGGCTCCAAGACTGATGTAATTTTCAATAATCTTTGTGTCTGAGGGGAGATCCATTAAAAATCTTCCAAAGCAATGTGTTTCCATGGGCGATTCTTTTTGGTTAAGAGGCGGGTTTTTGGAGTTGTTTTTGTGATTATTCCAATATTTAAAACCAAAAACTAACAAGCTAAAGCAAAGAAAGGATATTAGCATTTTCATTGTGTCCCACTTTTTAAAATCCAAGTATAGCTGGTTCTATATTTTCCATTTATAATCCAATATAAAAATGATGAAGTGCTGCTAAATTGATTTCCAATGAAACCCGATGTTTTCCTAAATCTGGAAACATGTCATTCTGTGCGTAAATATTCCACCCATAATAAATTCGAATCGCTGATATTAAGCTTAAACCCACTTTGGGAGTCAGCATCCATGTTCCTTTTGAAAAATCGGTAGGATAAGACAAATCGACTCCACCTCCCAAAAGGATTGCACCTCCTACGCCAATATCAAGGTTAATCTTTGGGGCAACGATAAATGGCTCGGTAATAAACGCTTCGAGGCCTAGGGACATATCATAAAAAGTTAAGAAAGACCTATCATGGATTTGATTTAAAGAGATTAACCCTATATCTACTCCAAGCTTTTCTTGATAAGACAGCCCAAATCTATTTGGAATCATTATACCCGACTTCGTTTGTGCAAAAGCAGCAGGAGAAAGACAGACCAGCAATAATAAAAGATGTCGTTTCATATCCGAAGTTTATATGAGTAAAACAAAAATAGTTGTCTCTACTGTTTTGTGAAATAACAGTTTTCGGGGATTTTATGCTCTTCAATTATTTGTTAGATTTGATCTGTTTAATTGTTAGAAAAGTAGAGGTTATGAGGTTCAGATTTGACATATTTCGCATTGTGGTGTCATGGGGTGGTTTTATAGGTATGGTATTTCCAATCCATAGCCAGACTATCCTTAAGGATTCTGCTCAGAAGGCATATATGTGGAACATTGAAGGTGCTATGTTATATGAGGCTCCTTCTATTACAGCAAATTCTGCAGGTATTGTCCCTTTTGGCGAAAGTGTCGCTATAATGGATTTATCAAATACAGAGCCAGAAGAAATCGTAATATACCGGTATGGAATCCAAAAAGATCTTTCTGAGGATTATGTAAAAACATATAGTATTTCATCCAATTGGGTGAAAATAGAATATAACGATAAATCACTGTATCTGTTAGATACCTATTTGTCCAGAATACCACCACCAGACAGCTCCATGAATCTTGGTTTTATCATGTCGGATTATTTAGGAGCTGTATCGCCATTAAGCTATGAAAAGAAAGAAGGAAGGAGCGACGAATTTTGTGCCCAAACGTCCTTGATATTTGAAAATAAAATAAGCTATACCGGTACTGATTTCGGACCTTGTGAACAATGTGGGCATTTCAGAGAACGTGTTTTTCTTCCGTTGGTTACTTATAGTGAAGCCGTAGTGATGGCATTGTTCTTTTTAAACGTACAAGGCTTTTTTTCAGAGGGAAACGAGGTGTTGCTCAAAAGAGGTAAAAATGATATCGTTATAGAGGCCTATATGGAATTTGGGCAAGAATGTATCGTTGATATCAAAGAAGAAACTGAAGGTAGTGTATTGGTCATGGATTATTATATGTAATCTGATAAATACTATGGGAAATGCAATTCACTTACCATGAAAACTATAGATAAAGCATGTTTTATCCTACTGTCATTAACACTGCTCTTTTGTACTTGCGTTCATCAACATATTTGGGTCATGGATTCTAATCGAACCTTATACCCATATTTGGGAACCAATGAACTTTATGGCTATGCCGATTTTGACGGGAATGTAGTTATTGAACCTCAATATAAACATGCAGATTTTTTCATTAATGGAAAGGCTGTTATTCAAACAACCGATGGTCAAAGAAAACTTATAGATTCTGATAACCAGGAAATACACATTCCCATAAAATATGATGAGGTTAAAATACATACCCTAGGCAACCAAACGATATTAGAGCTTGTAAAAACCTATTCGAGCCGTTTACGGTTTTGGGAATGGAAATTTTTGCCAGACTTCTCGTTTATGGGAAGTTCGACAAGAAATCGGCTCATTGA
>JAJYTI010000109.1 GCA_021793135.1 Bacteroidota bacterium | reverse complement strand
ACTCCTAAATCGGTACTTGCAGTTGCAGGATCGTAAGCTTTAGCGAAATAACGTACTAAATTATGAACTAAAGATGCGCGCATTAGGTATGCTTCACCCTTATATTCCTGAAGCATTTGAGCTTCTGAATTATCTGCAACTTCGATATGATCTATGTTGTTGATAAAATTATTTACGTTAGTAATTGCTATATAGCTCATTTCATAAAAGTCTTCAATGTCATAGTCGGTAGCTAATCCATCTTGCCAATTATAAAGAGTTCCATGATTATTACCGTAATCAGATACAGCATTAACTACATCTACTTGGTAATCACTTAAAGCTCTTCTAGCATTATGATTTGAGCTTCTATAAAGTGAATACATTCCAGTTCTAAATAACTCAGCATCTGCAACTGTTTCGAAAGCTTCGTCAGTAGCTATACCGTCTCCAGGGAACCTATCCAACTCACACGAAGTCATGAAACTTGCTAATGCGAGTGTTATTATTATTATTATATGTTTTCTCATGATTAATTATTGATTAAAATGATACACGTACTGATGCTACGTATTGTCTAGTATTAGGATATTGACCTAAAGTTAAGTTAGAGTCAACTTCTGGATCCAAACCTGAATAATTAGTTATAGTAAATAAGTTTCTAGCTGTTAAACTGAAACGTAATCCTTTTACTGGATTGTTTTCACCTAATAGAGTAGTTGGAACATCGTATGCAATAGAAATATTCTTCAATCTTAAGAATGATGCATCTTCTATTAAACGATCGTCAAACTCCATTGCTTCACCAAATTTAGGGAATTTGGTTTGATCTCCTGGTTCTTTCCATTCATCCAGTACGGTTATAGATTGGTTCATGTCTCCAAACAGCGCAGGGTTTTCGTAGAAGAAACGGTCATTGTTGAATAAGTAGTTGTCATACATGTATGCAAAGTCCGCTGAAAAGCTTAATCCTTTACTCCAAGATGCATTAAGGCTAAATCCTCCTTGAATTGGAGCATATCTTGGCTTACCATTTAAAGCTTGACTTAATTGTTCTTCATTGAAATCTTTAACTGCTTCGCCAGTTTCTGGATCTTCCCACATTTGTAAACCATCCTCAGGATCAACTCCTAGCCATTTTGGCATATAAAAGGATATTTCTTCTCCTACAATATAAGAAACTCCTGTGTTTGCTACTACCCATTCATCTAAGCCATAGAATAAGTCGGTAATCTTATTTTTGTTGTAGTTAAAGGTTTTAACTACTCCTATATTCCAATCTTGATTTTGGAATAAAGTTACACCTAGAGTTACGTCAATACCATTATTTTGAATACCTCCAATATTTTCTGCAATTTCCTCGAATCCAGAAGTATATGGTTGAGGAACTAACATTAACATGTTTTTAGTTTTACGTACGTAATAATCAACATCTAATGTTAATTTATTGTTGAACAATGAAGAAGCAAAACCTACTGTTAATTTACTTTGTTCTTCCCATCCTAGTTCTCCATTTCCTGCTGCTAATACTCTCCAACCTGTTTTGTCGGCATAGGATACGTCTGTACCTACTAGTGCTAAGTGAGAATAGTTTCCAATTCCTTCAGAGTTTCCTGTAGTACCATAACTACCTCTTAAACGAAGATCATTTATGAAACTAACATTGTTCATAAAGTCTTCTTTTGTAAGGTTCCACATTAAACCTGCTGACCAAAAATTAGCACTTCTGTTTTTAGCTCCAAAACGAGATGATTTATCATTTCTTACAGATAAATCTAGGAAATATTTACCTGCATAATCATAATTTGCTTGTCCAAAATATGATAAGTAAGCATATTGGGTTGATGTCATTTCTGGAGAATTAGTCATGTCTGCGATATTACCAGCTCCAAATTCCATTAATCTATCATCTTCCATTCCTCTCATTTCGACATTGAAGAAATCGTAATCAAACTTTGTTCCTTCTTGTCCTACTAATACTGAGATGTTGTGATCATTGTTAATGTCGAAATTGTATTCAGCAGTATTTGTAACAGTTTGATTTAGCATTTGTGCAGAACTTTCTCTTCTCATACCTACACCTCCTGCAAAATCAGCCGAAGGGAACATTTTTCTTGTGCTTCTTCTATTATAGAAGTCAATACCATATTGTGATCTAAATTTTAAACCTCTTATAGGATTAATTTCCATATAGAAATTACCATTTAGTTGATGGTTCTTTGTATTTCCAGGTTGCATTCTTAATACATACTCATTTGAGTTAGATCCTATTCCTTCCCAGAAATCTGCTACATTGCCATTTTCATCATAAGGAGTATAATATGGTTCGTTTAACAATGCACCTAAAGAACCTCTAAGTTCATTTGTGCCATAAGGGAACGTTTCTCTCGTATCTGTTCCACCACTAATACGAACACCTGTTTTAAGCCAATCGTTTACTTTTGTTTCAACGTTAGTTCTAATAGTATAACGCTCTAATCCTGAAGCGATAGTTATACCTTCATGATCCATGTAATTTCCAGAAATATAGTATGTAGTGTTTTCATTTCCACCACTCATCGCCATATCTACCTTACGAACAGGAGCATTATCTCTGTAGTAATAGCTTTCCCAGTTTGTGTTTATACCTGATGCTATTCTTTCATCATAGAAATCCTGGTTTATAAATCCTTTATCTAATTGGAAGTCTAGTAGTTGTTTAGCATCCATCAAATCCATTTGATTTTTTCTAGCTAGCTCAGAAAAACCGTATTCATAATTTAAACTGAATTGGCTATTTCCTGCCTCTCCTTTTTTAGAAGTAATATAAATTACTCCGTTTGCAGCTCTCGACCCATAAATCGAAGTCGCCGCCGCATCTTTTAAAACTGTTACTGACTCAAAGTCATTAGAGTTTAGTGTTAAAAGAGTTTGAGAGTCGATTGGAACTCCATCTAAAACAAACAATGGTTGGTTACTTGCTGTAACAGAACCTATACCATGTAATCGCATTGTAGATAATGCTGTTGGTTCTCCTGAAGATGTAAATAGCTGTAGTCCAGCAACTTGACCTTGCAGGGCTTCCATAACGTTTGCTACAGGTTTATTTGAAAGTTTATCGCTTTGTACGGAAGCAATTGATCCAGTTACTTGAGAAATATTTCGTCCAGATCCATATCCTACTAATACAACTTCATCAATCATATCCCCGTCTTTAAGGATTACATCATAGTGGTTGCTAGAACCTACTGTGAACGTACTTGATTGGTAACCAATGTAGGATACTTCTACTTTTTCGCCTTCTGAGGCTTGAATAGAGAAATTTCCATCGAAGTCGGTACTCGTACCTCGATCACTCTTAATTACAAGTACTGTTGCGCCTAAAAGCGGCATGCCCGTCTCATCGACAACAGTACCAGTAATGTTCTTTTCTTGTGCAAACGATATTTGCACAACTAACGCTAATAGTAGCGCTAGAAATCCATTAAACTTTGTTCTCATTTTATAATTATTTGAATTAGCCAAGGCCAAAAGTGATAATAAAATCTTAAACCTGCAAATTTTATCATAAAGAATTTGAGCAATTGCTTGTAATTTAAAGGGTTTCTAAGTAGTTAAATGTTAAAACTTTGTGTGTATGCTGATGTGAATTCTTGTTTTGTCAAAATCTATCTTTTCATGGCTTGTTGAACCATTAGCAATTTGTACTTTCATTAAGCCTAATTTATTGTAGATTCCTATGCCAAATCCTAATCCAATTAAGTTTTCTTTAATGTTTTCAGCTTTATTTTCAATTCTACCTAAGTCTGTAATAGTGTGAATGTATATTTCTTGCGAAAGTTTATATCTATACTCAGTTTGAATTGAATAGGTAGATGACGCGTCAATACTATTTTCGTTAAAACCACGTATGTTGTCTGTTCCTCCAATTCTGTACAACTCATTTGAGTAGTAATCTTTGCTCCAAAGCTTCATGTAATTAATTTTTGAGAATAAACTATGATTTTTTATTATTATGAAGTTTTTATATGCTTCTATTTCTGATTTATATTGTAGCTCTGATTGCATGTCTGTATCTCTTTTTCCTATCCCAATTTGTATGTCTAAGTAGCTTTTTATTGGGTTTAATATGTCGTTTTGGTAAATCAGATGATTTATCCCAGTAATGTAGAAATGGCCATTTAAACTTGTTATGTTATTTGTATGATTAACTTCTTGTAAAAGATTGGTGGATTTATGTTGTTCGAATCCAGCATAGTAGGACCAGTTTCCGATATCGTAGTTTAACTTAATGTTAAGATTTGTGTTTGTGTATGTTGAGTCTTTTTTGTATATATGGATTCCTCCGCTCGGTGTTATTGGTGTATTAGCAAAATATGGTGCATTTGCATTAATTTTTAATTCTTGCTGGGAGTTTCCATCTGCTCTATAATTTAGGGATAGCTTTTCTCCTTGATTGAGATTGTTGTGCAGTGTTAAATCTATATTTCCATTAAATTCTAATTTCCCTGTCTCTTCATTTGATGCAAATCCAATAATTCCATCGAAATAATTATTGTTTATTTTTTCTAAATATAAGAATACAGTGCTTTTGTTTTTCTCAAATAATATTTCTGGCGCTTTAGTTTCTTTTGCTATTCCCATTGCTTCCATGTCAATGCTAGCTTTCTTTATTTTATCTTGATTTAATTTCTTGTTGGGTTTTAAACCATATTTATGCAGCAATATTTTTTTCGGGAAATTGTCGTAACCTTTAATAGTCAAGGAGTCTATTTTTCTTAAATCGTTTTTGTAGATGGATATATCAGCAAATAAAGTATCGTTGCTTTTTCTTATATTTAAAAGTTGTACTTCCGAAAAACTATAGCCATGATTTTTCCATGTTTCTTTTATTTGTTCTAGTTTGCTTTCTAATTGTTCAAAACTTAATTCTATAGCATTTGATTTAGAAGTGCCGATTTCTTTTAGAATCTCATTAGGCCATTTTTTTTGTCCTATATTAATTTTAGTGACGTTTGTTTTAGAGCCTATATATATAGGGCAACTAAATGTACTATCATTTTTCTTGGATATTTCTTTTTTATTGGCTTCTAGGTATCCTACTTTTTGTAACTGAATGATGGTTTTTTCTGTATGTTCTACTAAAGAATTTAGGTTTTTAAATTTTTTTACCTTTAGTTTTTCTTTAATTTCTTTTGTTGTGCTGCTATCTATAATGGAATAGTCTAAATATAAGTCTTGCGCTTTTAGCGTTGGTATAAAGAGTAGAAAAAGACTTAATATGTATGTCGATTGTTTCTGTAGCAAGAATGTTGTAGTCTGAAAATTATTTTCTCTATTCGGCTGTCTTCCAATTTCATTGGCAGGTCTGCTTTAAATTCAAAAATATCAATTAAAAATGAAAGTTTCTTTGTTTTGGTTTTATTTTGTTCAGATTATTTTTATATTTGCATCCCCAAAATGTGGGTGTTTATTATTTAAACAAATAAGTATAATAAAAAATTTATATGCCAACAATTTCACAATTAGTACGAAAAGGAAGGGTCCGTATTACTAAGAAGAGTAAATCGGTGGCTCTGGATTCGTGTCCTCAGCGAAGAGGAGTTTGTACGCGTGTATACACTACCACGCCTAAAAAGCCTAACTCAGCTATGCGTAAAGTAGCAAGGGTAAGGTTGACTAATGGTAAGGAGGTTAACGCTTACATTCCAGGAGAAGGACACAACTTACAAGAGCACTCGATAGTATTAGTAAGAGGAGGAAGGGTAAAAGACTTACCGGGAGTTAGATATCACGTTGTGCGTGGAGCTTTAGACACAGCAGGTGTTGAAGGACGTGCGCAAAGAAGATCTAAATACGGTGCAAAGCGCCCAAAAAAGTAATTCAGTAACTTTTTAAAAAGAAGTAATGAGAAAACAATATGGAAATAAAAGGCCAATTTTGCCAGATCCAAAGTTTAATGATCCGCTAGTAACGCGTTTTGTTAATAACTTAATGTTAGATGGTAAGAAGTCAGTGGCTTTTAAGGTGTTCTATGATGCGATTGATATCGTAGAGGAGAAAAAACAAGATGACGAAAAAACTGCGTTAGAGGTGTGGAAAGATGCGCTTTCTAATGTAATGCCACACGTGGAGGTTCGTAGCCGTCGTGTTGGTGGTGCTACGTTTCAGATTCCAATGCAGATTAAACCAGATAGAAAGATTTCAACTGCTATGAAGTGGATGATTACTTTCTCTAGAAAAAGAAATGAAAAATCAATGGCTAATAAATTAGCTGCTGAGATTTTAGCTGCTGCGAAAGAAGAAGGAGCTGCGGTTAGAAAACGTGTGGAGACGCACCGTATGGCAGAGGCTAACAAGGCATTCTCACACTTCAGATTCTAATAGACATGGCAAGAGATTTAAGATATACAAGAAATATTGGTATTGCTGCGCACATTGATGCCGGTAAAACAACAACTACAGAGAGAATATTATTTTATACAGGGGTTAACCATAAGTTAGGAGAGACTCACGAAGGTTCTGCTACTATGGACTGGATGGATCAGGAGCAGGAGAGAGGTATTACAATTACTTCTGCTGCGACAACTTGTAACTGGCAGTTTCCTTTAGAAAATGCTAAGCCTACTCCAGATACTAAGGACTATAAGTTTAATATTATCGATACACCGGGTCACGTTGACTTTACAGTTGAAGTTAGTAGATCTTTACGTGTATTAGATGGGTTAGTATTTTTGTTTAGTGCTGCTGATGGTGTTGAGCCTCAGTCTGAAACTAACTGGCGTTTAGCTGATGACTATAGTGTTCCTCGTATCGGATTCGTTAATAAAATGGACCGTCAAGGAGCTAACTTCTTAGGAGTTTGTCAACAAGTAAAAGATATTTTAAGGTCTAATGCTGTTCCAATTGTATTGCCAATTGGTGATGAAGCAGATTTTAAAGGGATTGTTGATTTAGTTAAGAACCGTGCTATTGTATGGCATGATGAGACTTTAGGGTCTACTTTTGATGAGATTGAGATTCCTGCTGAGATGGTAGATGAAGTTGCTGAGTATCGTGGTAAGCTTATCGAAGAGGTAGCTGCTTATGATGAAGAGCTTCTTGAAAAGTATATGGAGGATGAAAGCTCTATTACTGAAGATGAGATTCATGCTGCTTTACGTGCTGCTGTAATGGATATGAGTATTATCCCAATGGTTTGTGGTTCGTCTTTCAAAAATAAAGGTGTTCAATTCTTATTGGATGCAGTTGTTAGATACTTACCATCACCAGTAGATAAGGATGCTATTATTGGGGTAAATCCTGATACAGAAGAAGAAGAGAGAAGAAAACCAGATGTGAAAGAGCCGTTCTCGGCACTTGCTTTTAAAATTGCTACAGATCCATTTGTTGGTCGTTTAGCTTTCTTTAGAGCTTACTCTGGTAGATTGGATGCTGGTTCTTATGTTTTAAACAACCGTTCTGGTAAGCGTGAGCGTATTTCTAGGATTTATCAAATGCACTCTAATAACCAAAACTCTATCGATTATATCGAAG
>JAJYTI010000108.1 GCA_021793135.1 Bacteroidota bacterium | reverse complement strand
TTCATTATGAAGAGGTAGTAGCAGAAAACTTAGAGTCTTTTCAAGAAGTAGATGTAGCTAGTATTGAGGTAGATGACTTTATAATTATTACACCAGAAGAAAAAATAGAGCAACCAGTACAAGAAGAAACTCCAAAAAGTGAAAAAGATGAAGGAGGAATGCTGATGTTTGACCTAGAAGCGCCAATTGCGCCAGAACCACAAACGCCAGAACCAACGAGAACCCCAGATACTCCGCACACTTCTTCGCAACAATCAGAGGTAAGACAACCTGAAGTGAAGCGATATACACTAGAGGAGGACCAAGAAGAAAATCAAAGCCCTAGTGCAGTTTACGTAGAAGAAGAGGAGGAAACAGATAAATTTCTTCAGTTTCGTACGGTTAAAAAAGAAGAGGTAATTACACCTCAAGAAGTAGCCGAAGAAGAAAGTGAAGATATGGATCCGATGAATTCGCCTATTTCTAAAGTTCTACGTGAACGTACAGAAGAACGTAAAAGAAGTTTAAAAGCTTTCAATTATAAATTCCGTGATAATGCTTCAAGAATTGATAAAATAGAGAAAGAACCAGCATATAAACGTCAAGGAATTGAATTGAGTTCTGGTGAAGATTCTGGATTATCTAGAACAAGCATTAATGCTTCTGATGATGACATAGAGTTACGATCAAACAACTCATTTTTACATGACAATGTAGATTAATAAAAAGTCTTTTGCTTTTGCAAAAGCTATATTAAAACATTTCGCTAATAACCTTCGTTAAATTAATTGCACAACGGTGTCCAAAAAATTGTGCAATAACATTTATTCCAATAAGGTTTGGCGAAATGTTTTTAATTTATATTTATAAGTATTATAAAGTACCCATTACTCGAAATAAAATCTTTTATAGTTTATTGTAACGAATCGCTTTTTAAATAATACAAAATAGAATTAGTCAGTACGTCTATTAATAATTATATTTGCATTCTAAATTTTACAGCTTATGTCTATTTTAAAAGAAACAATGCAGGCTATGAAGGATGCTATGAAAGCTAAGGATACAGAAGCATTAGCCGCACTTAGAGCAATTCGATCTGCAATTACCAATGAACAATTAGAATTAGGAGTTGAAGAGTTAGATGAAAAAAATACAATTAAGGTATTACAGCGTTTGGTGAAACAACGAAAAGACAGTGCTACAATATATCAAGAACAGGATAGACAAGATTTAGCTGATACAGAACTAGCTCAAGTAGCAGTTATTGAGAAGTATTTGCCAGAACAATTATCAGAAGACGAAGTACGTAAAATAGTACAAGAAGTAGTATCTGAACTTGGTGCAGAAAATATGAAAGATATGGGGCGTGTTATGGGTGTTGCAAACGAGCGTTTGGCAGGAAAAGCTGATGGTAAAACGATTGCCAATATTACAAAAAGCATCTTAGCGTAATAACATTGATGGCCGCGTAGTTCAACTGGATAGAATATCAGATTTCGGCTCTGAGGGTTGGGGGTTCGAATCCTCCCGCGGTCACTATATATAAAAGCTCTTAATCATTAAGATTAGGAGCTTTTGTTTTTAATAACTATTCTTTCTCTACTTGAATTAAAGTCTTATCATTAGGGTCTCGATGGGGTACTTTGTACATAAAAAATAATATGAGCAAAGCAAAGACTACAATTCCCCAGTATATATAATCCATAGAGTTGCTAATAGAATTTTGCAGAAAACCTTTAGCATTATTAGACACTTGTTCGTTTTTAAGTACCTCCATGATGTTTTCTGTAGAAGCGGGTAAGTCCTCTGGAGCTTTTTCAAGTTGATGCTTCAATGTGTTGTTGAAAATTGCACCAAATATAGTAGCTCCTAAACTCTGACCTAAGTTTCTTGAGAATACGATAGAACTAGTAACTACTCCACGTTGTTGCCATGAAACCATAGATTGCGTACCTACCATAGATGGCGTAGAAAGTAATCCAAATCCAGCACCTAAGAATACTTGATTAATTACGATTATATAAATTGGTTGAGGCTTAGGAATGAGTAAGAACCCTACCGCGGATAATATTACAATTATAGCTCCAATCAATGAAGTTTCTCTAAATCCTATTCTTAAATATAGTCTACCAGATAACGCCGATGCAGTTGGCCATCCTATACTCATACTAGCAAGTACAAATCCCGAAGCGATTGTACCAAGTCCTAAAACCGATTGAGTAAATGTAGGTAGGAAGGTTTCTGGACCCATCATAGAAATTCCCATAACTATCATTGCCAGACTTGTAAAAGCAATCGTTTTATTTTTCCATACCCATAGCGGCATGATGGCATATGGTGTGTTTTTTTCTGTTTTATAAGCCCAGATCGAGAAAAGAATAATTAATCCAATAAAAACAAAACTTTGCCAAGATATCCATTCCCAGCTTTGTCCACTCTCTAGTAGGAAAGTAAGGATTAAACTCAGACTAATCATAATAAGAACCGCTCCTTTATAATCTATTTTAGGTTTAATAGCTTTTACATCTTCTTTAAAGAATAGTGTTAAGAATACAATTGCTAATGCACCTATTGGAAGGTTTATGAAAAATATCCAACGCCAATGTGCAAATTCAGCGAGTGCCCCACCTAATGCAGGACCTATAATGGCACTTACTCCCCATATACTTGATAGGTATCCTTGGATTTTCGCGCGTTCTTCTACAGAATAAATATCTCCTGCTATTGTGTTTACAGTAGCCATAATAGAACCAGCACCAATTCCTTGAACTCCACGAAAAGTAATTAATGAACCTATATCCCATGCAGCACCACAAGCTGCCGATCCGATTAGAAAAATGATAATTCCGAAGATTAAAATTTTCTTACGGCCATATAAATCACTCAATTTGCCATATAGTGGAATGGTAATAGTTTGAGCTAATAAGTATATAGAAAATACCCAAGTAAACTTGGTGAAACCACCTAAATCGGTAACAATTTGAGGGACTACTGTAGATATTATAGTAGTATCCATAGCAGCTAATGTCATGGTGATCATCAATGCTGCCAGTATCCAGCCTCTATTGTCTTGTTGTGTATTTTCCATGGCACAAATATAAGTAACTGTTCAATGTTTTAAACCTTATATAAAGTAAAACACCTCTCTGAAAGGAGAGGTGTTTTTGTGAATTGAAATTTGATTAGTTATTATATTTGTGGTGTGTTTTCATCTCTATTATTCTTAGACTTTCCTTTAGTTTTTTGAATTATTTCTTTGAAGTGTTCTCCAGCTGCCTCACGACCACCAAGACCATAACTCAATGCAATAACTACTGCAACTGCACCAAGAGTAAGTCCAAACGCAAGTTCTACGATTTCATTTGCAATACCCATTGTTCTAAGGGCAATACCTATAAATAATGCTAAAGAAGCATATCGTACTACAGAAGCAATAAAGGTGTTTTTATCCGAGCGAATCATTCC
Source organism: Bacteroidota bacterium (assembly GCA_021793135.1). Classification (GTDB taxonomy): domain Bacteria; phylum Bacteroidota; class Bacteroidia; order Flavobacteriales; family Flavobacteriaceae; genus JAJYTI01. The sequence goes on along the minus strand of JAJYTI010000108.1, from coordinate 4,147 downwards.
ATTATAGATAAGGGTAGAGATAAAGTTACCTATAATCAATATTACTACACCAAATGCAATAGAACCAGTTATGGCTAATACTTCATTCAATATATATGATAATTGGTATAACCCTAACACATCTACTGCAGTAACAACTCCTATAAAAGCAATAAAGAAGTATAATACACCAGCAATTAGCTTAGAGAAAGATTGATTGCCAATCATATTTTGTAGTTGCAGCTTTTCAGCCAATCTATCTAAACCTAAATTTTGGAATAATTCACCTAAGAATCTTGTCAAGTATTTCCCTCCAATTACAAATGCTAATAAGATAATAGTAGCAACAATAATGTCGCCAATCATATCTATAAATCCAGCAAGTATAGAATTAAGTGGGTTAGATATAGACTCTAATTGTAAAGCGTTAAGAGCTTCGATTAGCATCGGGATAAAAATAATTAGGAATACTACTGTTCTAAGTATTTTTACGATTTTTTCTGTATCCTGAAACCCAGTTTTTGTTACAATTTTATCTAAAAATTTACCTCCTACTTGAATTAGGTTCGATACAAATTTTGCTAATAAATAACCAATTATGGCTATAATACCTGCTGCTACAAGTCGAGGTATAAATACTAAGAATTCATTTACCATATTTTCTAATGGCCGTAGAACCGAACGTATACCTAAGTTTTCTAGCACAATTAAAAATACGATAATCATAATTAGATAGTAGAAAAGATTACCTATGAATTTATTGGTGTCTTTTCCTTCAGTTACATTTTTAAGTAGTTTTTCATCCCATGATGTTTGTTGCATTAATTTGATTACTAAAGCTCGGATTCCTTTGGCAATAAGCCAACCGATTAAAAGAATAAGCAGTGCTCCTAAAATTCCCGGTAAAGAATTTGCGACATTGCCAATAAAACTGTTGAGTCCATGTGTTAATTCCATAAAGTTTGATTTTGTTAGTTAATTAATTAAACACTGTGTTATTAATGATAATGGCGAATAATAATAAATTAAAAACTAATAAAATAATTTTAAACAAAATATTAGGTTAAAAATGTAGTTTTTCTTAAAGATAATAACATAATACAGTGTGTTATTTAAAATGATTATAGATATTTAATGTTGTTTTTGTATCATTTTATAAATAATAAGTTTGTTTACAGAAAATAGACTCTTTTTAATATCTTTATACATACAAGTTTTTATAAGTGGTTTATTAAATAAATCTTTATATGTGTAGACTTGGAAATATTAATTTTAATTTTGAAAAAATTTAAATAAAAATGATAGATCAAATTTCAAAACTAATTGAGCAAATAGGAGCTACAGAAGCAGGTGCAAACGGAATTTCTTCCGATATGATGTCGAAAGTTACGGGTGAAACAAAAGATAGTATTGTATCAGGATTTAAAGATGCTGTATCTGGAGGAAACATCAATCAGATTACCGATTTGTTTAAAGGAGATACTAGTGTAAACTCTCTTACTTCAAATCCAATGGTGTCTGGAATGATTTCAAATTTAATTTCAAAACTTACTGGTAATTTAGGAATGGATAGTGGTGTGTCTAAAGGATTTGCAACGGCTGCTATACCAAAAATATTAAGTTCATTAATATCAAAAAGTAAGAGTTCGGATTCTGGATTTAATCCAACGGAATTAATCTCTTCTTTAGGTGGTGGCGATACTGCTGGAATGTTAGGTAAGTTAGGAGGATTACTAGGTGGTTCTGGTGATGGAAAAACTGGTGGAGATGCTTTATCCTCTTTAAAAGGCTTGTTTAAATAAAAGTAATTTTCACTATATAAATTATTGAAAAGGTTGGTTTTGCGCCAGCCTTTTTTTATTTTTAATAAAAATCGACATGTAAATTTTGCATTAACCAAATCACTCAAATTGCTTAATATTTTTCAAACTATGATTTTATAGATGAGAATTATCATATTTGCGTTCTGCGTTTATATATAGTTTTGTGCATTAAATCAAAGATAGATTTATGGAGAAATGTTATCATTGTGGAGATCTTTGTACCACTGGTGCAATAGAGCATCGAGGTAAATCCTTTTGTTGTAAAGGATGTACTACCGTTTATGATATTTTGCACGATAATGATTTATCTTATTATTATGAATTGCAAGAGTCGCCTGGAATTTCTCCAAAAATTTCAGAGAGCAAATATGCATATTTAGATAAACCAGAAATAATTGATAACTTAGTTGAGTTTACCGAAGATGGCGTGCAAGTCGTCTCTTTTGCTATTCCTTCTATGCATTGTAGCTCCTGCATTTGGGTGTTAGAACATTTGCATAAATTAGAGCCAAATGTGCGTAAAGCATTTGTAAATTTTCCTAAGAAAACCGTTAGGATAACATACGATTCATCTAATATAAGTTTAAGACAAGTTGTAGAATTACTTACTAAGTTGGGATATGAACCTAATATCTCACTAGAAGACATGGAAGGAAAGAAAAAATCGGTAAATCGAAGCTTGATTTATAAGCTTGGGATAGCTGGTTTTGCTTTTGGTAATATAATGTCGCTATCTATTCCCGATTATTTTGATATGAATGATTTTTGGTTAGACCAATTTCGTCCATTGTTTAGATATTTGATGTTCTGCTTTTCCTTGCCTGTAGTTTTCTATTCGGCATCCGATTATTTTATTAATGCTTATAAAGGAGTTCGTTCTAAGGTCCTAAACATTGATTTTCCTCTTGCACTTGGTATAGCTGTGCTTTTTATAAGAAGTAGTTATGAGGTCTTCTTGGATTCTGGTACAGGATTTTTTGATAGTCTTACTGGTCTTGTATTTTTCTTGTTACTAGGTAAGTTTTTTCAACAAAAAACCTATGCTTTCCTTTCTTTCGAACGCGATTATAAATCTTATTTTCCAATTGCTGTTACTGTATTACGTCGTAATAATGATGTTGTAGAAGAGGAGCAATTGCCAGTGCACCAATTACAAAAAGGAGATAGGATATTATTAAGAAATGAAGAATTACTTCCTGCCGATGCTATTCTTATAAAAGGAGAGGCAAATATTGATTACAGTTTCGTAACTGGTGAATCGCAACCTGTAACAAAAAATAGTGGGGATAAGCTTTTTGCAGGTGGTCGCCAGCAAGGAGGGGTTCTAGAATTAGAGGTTCTTAAGCCTGTAGAGCAGAGTTACTTAACCCAACTATGGAGTGACGAGGTGTTCTCTAATAATAGACAAACCACTTTTCGTACGCTTACCGACAGCATTAGTCAGCGGTTTACCATTGCTATTTTACTAATTGCAGTTTTGTCTACTGCTTTCTGGCTGTTCTATGATCCGAGTAAAGCATTACAGGTGTTTACTGCAGTATTGATAATTGCTTGCCCTTGTGCTATAGCGCTATCTGCTCCCTTTACGTTAGGTAATCTACTTAGAATTTATGGTAAGCATGAAATGTATTTGAAAGATGCCGAAGTGATTGAGCGAATGGCTAAAGTAGATACTATTGTATTTGATAAAACAGGAACCATCACAAGCAGTAATGAGTCTAATATATATTATGAAGGTGAAAATGTAGCCGATGAAATGCTTCCAGTTTTAGCTTCTATTCTCAGAGGTTCCAATCACCCTTTAAGTAGATCGCTTTATCAATATTTAGATATAAAAGAAAAGGTAAGTCTAGAATCTTTTCAAGAGATTACTGGGAAAGGGATGAAGGCTATGTATAATGGGCAGGAAATAAAATTAGGGTCTGCAAGTTTTGTAGGGGAGGAAACTCTAAAAAAAGAAATTAACCAAACTCGTGTATATGTGAAAATAGGGGAGAAGGTTTTTGGAAAATACATTTTCCAGAATGCTTATCGACATGGAGTAGAGGAGCTTTTTAAAAATCTAAGCGCCGAACAAGAGTTGATGGTACTTTCTGGTGATAATGATGGGGAGTATGCTTATTTGCAAACTATATTTCCTTCCGGAACACATATGCATTTCAATCAAACACCATCGGACAAACTTCAATTTATTAAAGAATTGCAATCGAAAGGTAAAACTGTAATGATGGTGGGTGATGGATTAAATGATGCAGGAGCTCTTGCACAAAGCGATGTGGGAATAGTAGTTTCTGAAAATGTAAATGTGTTTTCTCCAGCTTGTGATGGAATCTTATCCGCCCCTA
>JAJYTI010000107.1 GCA_021793135.1 Bacteroidota bacterium | reverse complement strand
ATGATTTCGGAGTTTATAGAAGAACAAAATATTTTAGATACTTACGAAAAATACGAAACTAATAAAAACCTTTAATTTCCTTAAGCAGGTGCTGGTAATTAGAGCTTTTTAAGCTGCTGTTTTTGAATCCAACCTTCATTCCCATCGGTCAGCATAATACGCGCCCAGTTGTCTTCTTCGTAGGTAATAGAAACCTTAGTACCTTCGTGTAAGTAATATAATCGTGTACTACTACTAGTTGGCGCGTCTCTAACTTCCACTTCATTGTCCCAGACTATAGCGTAGTTCGTATCGGATAGTTTAAAGCTATTATAAGATAACAATAAGGTAAATAGCATACTTACTATAAAGAATAAACTTCCAATAAACCAAATACGTTTTAATATTGGTTTTTTAGTAAAATAATATATTAAAAACATCGCTGCAGCGATTATGCTACAAATAATGGCTAATACTGCCCAAGTATTGAAGGACAAAATCTGTAAAAAGTTTTTAGATAATGCTTTAATCTTACTTGTTTTTTTGATTTTTATAGCATCTACAGTAGCTTGTTGTGCATATTGAATATTGTTTAAAATATCTTTATTCTTAGGATCTAACTGTAAGCCTTTCTCGTAATAATAGATACTTGGTGCCAGTTGATTTAACTTGTAATAGGTATTTCCAAGATTAAAATAAAGATCTACAGAATGTTTTCCTTGATCTAAAACCGATTCATAAAGCTTTGCTGCATTTTCGTAATTTTCATTTCGATATTCTTGATTTGCTTTATCAAAATCGATTTCGGGTTGTGCTATGCCAAGCGTGGTAAAGCAAACCCATAAGGCAATCCAAAGGTAATTTTGTACTTGCATAGCTATATTATTTAATTTGTTTGTTGAGTTGCGTTATAGTTGCCACCGCCTTGTCATAATTTACCTGTGCAGTATCTACCGAAGCAGAAGCATATCGTGCCATTTCGCAACTGGTTAATAACTGTATAAACTCTGTTTTAGTTTCTTCATTTACATTTTTGTCTTCTAAAAGCTTTGCAATTTGATCTTTAGAAATATCATTAGTGTGAATATTTAATTTTGCTTTTAAGAAGTTATGTAAAGCAAGCTCTAATGCTTCATAGAAGGCTTCTTTATCATTTTGTTTTTTCTTCGCTTCTCCTAGGTAGCGTTTGGCCATTTTATCGGCCTCTCGTAATCTATTTTTTTCTGTGTCTGCCAAACTTAATTTCTGCCATCTTCCTATTAGTATTAAGATAGGAACTGCAATTATTGGTAGCAATAAAAGAATCCAATACCAATTGGTTCGCAGATAAATACTCTGGTCTTTGATATCGTATAATTTTGTATTTAAGTTAATAAACTTAAATTGCTCTACATCTTGTAACACATTTCTACCATTATCAGCAGATGTTCTACCATTATTTGAACTAGTAGAAGCAATTAAAGAAGGGTCTACTTCTAAATCTAATTCATCGCTACGTAAGGTTTTATACTTTTCTTCTAACGGATCGAAATAACTGAATTCTACAGGTCCTATTGTATATTTTCCTGGTTTTTGTGGAACAATAGTATGGGTTTCTTCTATAGAACCTTGCATACCATTAATATTTGTTCGGATAGATTCTTTCCGTTCTGGATCATAAATCTCGAATGATTCAGGTAAGTCTAAGGTAGGTATCTTAAATAATTTCAAGTTTCCTTTACCTTGAATTCTAATATTAGCATTTAACGACTCTTGAACAACCAAAGAGTCTTTTGTAGTAGAAAAATTCATTTTAAAATCCCCTACAGCACCTGTAAAGCTACTAGGTTTTCCTTCTGTAGGAAGTTCTTTTACATCTACGGTTACTTTATTAGAAGCTACCGTTCTATTTACCGTAGTCATTAATCTACGACCAAAGAAATCTTTTCTATTAGAAGGTACATCAATAGGTACATCTAGGGTAACAGGATCGATAGTTAATTTTCCAGTGTTTTGCGGGAATAATAAAACACGTTCTAGTATAATATAACGATACTCACGACCTTTATAATTTCCTTTATATACTTCATTACTCTGTCCGTCTATTTCTTGATTCCAAAAGCCTTTAAAGCTTGGTCTATCTAGATATCGGAAGTTCTGGCTTATGTCTACATCATACGATACATACAACTTGTATGTAACCATTATTCCTTCGTTAAGATATGGATTGGCTTTAGATACTTCTGCAACTATATGTACTCCTTCTTCGGCTATTACGGTTTGGTTATCGGCATCGGTAGGCTTTTCTACTGCTTCTGTAACTTCAATTTCTATAGGTGAGGTTTTATATATATTTCTATCTACCTCTATTTCGGCCTGACCTATGGTTACCTTTCCTTTCTCTGTTGGTGATAAAACAAAAGTAAAACTTTTTTCAAAGGAGCGTTTTCCATTTATATAATTACTTCTTATGCTTTGTATAGGTCCTGTAGTGACCCTAAAGCCGTTGAAGGATGGAGGTACAAAATTGTCTCCATCTTGGTTAACCTTAAATTCGACACGTAGGCGTTCGTTGAGCCCGAGTTGTTTTTTACTAACATCGGCTTCAAACGTTACTTGTGCATTTGCTAGGGTAGCAAGCACAAAAAATACAAAAAGTAAAATCCGTTTTACTACCATATTATTACCAATACTTTTCTTTTTTAACATCTTTACCTTTCTCCTTCTGTTCTTCTAGTTTCTTCTGCAAATCTTTTTCTGCATTTTCCATTGCATTGAGAAGGTTTTCTATTTGTTCTGGAGATAATTTTCCATCTTGTGGAACTTCTTGTTGATCCTTCTGTCCTTCGTCTTCCTCCTCTTCAGGGTCGCCATCTTGTTCTTGTTCATCTCCCTGATCTTCTTCGTTATCTCCTTCATTTTCCTCTGGATCTTGGTTGTCGTCATCTCCTCCTTGATTTTCGTCCTGTTGGTCTTCTTGTTCCTCCGGATTTTGATCTTCACTAGGAGGCTCAGGTTCGTCTTTAGCTAGTTCTTTGGCTATTGCATAATTATATCTTGTTTCCTCGTCTGTAGGATCGTTTCGCAATGCTTCCTTAAAAGCTTCTTCCGCTTTTCGGTATTGTTCATCCTTCATTAAGGCGTTTCCTAAGTTATGATATGCAGCATGTTTTTGTGCTTTGTCTTTAGCCAGTCTTCCAGCTTCTTCAAATCGTAATAAAGATTCTTTGTATTGTTCTTTATCGTAATAGCTAGTACCTAGGTTGTATCTAGAATCCATTTTTTCAGGATCGTTGGATATAGATTTTCGGTAATTGGCTTCCGCTTGATAGAAATCCCCTTTTTTATCGGCTTTCCGAGCTTCAGAATGTGCTCGCTCTGCCTTTCTAGAAGTCTTTTTATCTTCTTGTGCAGATGAGTTTACTGTTCCTACAATAAAAAATACGAGCAAGCAACCCAAAAACCATTTTGGATTGCACCAATTCTTATATGTTACTTGCTTTCTATTCTTCATCGTTCTTTGCTTCGTTGAACAAGTTAAGTTTACGTAGCCAACCTGTTTTTCGATTTAAAAATAAAGTGTCTAATACTATTAACAATATTGCTATGGCTAAGAACCACTGATAATATGTTTTAAACTCGGTATACTGTTCGGATTGATATACCGATTTATCCATATTATATAGGGTATCCAGTACAATATCTACAACTTCTTGCGTATTTGTACCATCTATATAAACCCCATCGGTTTCATTTGCAAGTTGTTGCATGGTTTCTAAACCTAATCTAGAGATAACTTGTTCGTTGTTATTATCTCGTATATAATATTGCAATACACCATTTTCCTTAATTGGGATAGGTGCGCCACGTTCGGTAGCAACTCCTATAGTAATAATTCTTATACCTTGTTCTTTTGCTCCTTCTATAACTGCTTCTATACCTCCTTCATGATCTTCCCCATCCGATAATAGAATAAGTACTCGTGAAGTATTGTCATCTAAAGTGTAGAAACGGTTAGCTAAATCAACTGCATCGGCTATGGCCGTACCTTCGGACGAAACCATATCGGTGTGCATATTGTTTAAAAACAATTTTGCACTATTAAAATCTGTCGTTAACGGAACTTGTGGAAATGCGCTTCCCGCATAGCCAATAATTCCAATTCTATCATCCTTAAGTTTATTGATGATTTGATGTATAATTTGTTTGGATTTATCAAGTCTATTTGGCTTGATATCTTCGGCCAACATACTTTTAGAAACATCCAATGCAAAAACCACATCTACTCCTTCTCTTTCTATTGTTTCTAACTTAGAGCCTACCCGTGGATTGGCTACTGCAATTATCAGCAAACTCAGTGCCACAAGGATAGTAATAACCTTTAAAGTTGTTTTAAAAATGGACCGATTTGGAGCTAATTTTTCTAGCATTATCTTACTAGCAAAGCGTTTTTGTGCTCTTCGTCGCCATAACAATACCCAAAAAAATACTAGCAGTAATACTGGTATTACTGCGAAAGCATAAAAATATATGGGTTGTTCAAATTGGTACATCTACTTCTAGTTTTTACTATATAAAACTTCTAAAAATCGTATATCGCAATAAATATTCTATAGCTAACAATATAAAACCAGCTATGATGAATAAAGGAAACTTCTCATCGTAATGTACATATTCCGTTTCTTCTATTTCTGTGGTTTCTAATTGATCTATTTCTTCATAAATTTCTTCTAGCTTATCCGAACTGGTTGCACGATAATATTGTCCACCTGTTTCTTTGGCAATTTCTTTCATCAGCTCCTCATCAATCACTACTTGTATATTTTCAAAATAATAACTTCCATCTGGATTTATTGCCACAGGAGATAACGCCATTCCATTAGTTCCTATTCCAATTGTATATACTCTAATTCCAAGAGATTTTGCCATTTCGCTAGCAGTATTAGGATCTATAAAACCAGTGTTGTTTACTCCATCTGTAAGAAGAATGATAATTTTACTTTTAGCATCGCTTTCTTTTATTCTATTAATAGATGTGGCTAATCCTAACCCTATAGCAGTTCCATCTTTAATTTGTCCGAAATCGATATCGTGTAGTGACTTTAGTAAAATATCTTTATCAATAGTTAGGGGTGTCTTGGTATAACTTTCTCCTGCATACACTACTATACCAATACGATCGTTTTTACGATTCTGAATAAACTGTGCTGCTACTTCTTTAAGTGCATCCAATCGGTTTGGACGTAAATCTTTTGCAAGCATACTAGCCGACACATCTATGGCCATCACAATGTCTATACCTTGTATGTTTCTAGATTGGGTACTGGTATCTACCATACGAGGTCTAGCCATACCTATTATTAAAGCAGCCAATGCTAGCATACGTAGCACTACTAAAATAGGCTGTAGTTTTGCTAACCAATTTGCTCCATTTGATTTAAAACCTGAAACACTTGAAATACGTACTGCTGCTTGTTTTTTTTGCCAAGTGAATATCTGCCAAATTAATAATAGAGGAATCAGCAGTAGAAGCCAGAAGTATTCAGGATTTACAAATTCAAAACGCCCCATAATTAGTTGTCTTTTTGAAATTTAATAGAATCGATTATACGATCTTTAATTTTCTCCTTTTCGCTATCTCCTTCTGGATAAATTATTAACACTTGATATAAAGCTGTGTTTTGATTTATGAGATATAATTCATATTCACGAGGTACATTCTTCCCTTGCTTATTTTTTATAGAAAATCTACCAAATGCTTTAATTCCCATTGCTTGATCTTCTATAGTGAAGCCATCTTTTTTTATTAGTAAATTTTCTACTCCATTATTTTCTAATTGATCGAATGTCAAGTTTAGAATATCTTCTGGAGAAGGAGGTTGTTCTATATTTTTTGTGAGGCTTTCTACCATTACATAAATAGATGCATCTAGCCTTCCTGAAGTGAATGTAGAAACCTCATTGGTTCCTGGTATTTTAATAGAGAATTCATCTGTTCGCACTAATACTTCTGGTGTTGTTATTTCTAGTGGAGGATAACCATAAGCACTAGTTATCCATTCAGAATATGGATCATTAGTATTAGTTGTTTTATCATAATACTGATATATACCGTAACCTAAACCTATTAAAAGTAAAATTCCTGCTAGGCTTGTTGCCCAAACCTTGCGTTTCTTTTTTCGCTCTATTCTTTCTTGTTCTAATCTGGCTTGGATAGCTTCTTCACTTTCTTCCTCTTCTTGCTCTTTAGGTAAAATCTTATCGGTTTCTACAATCATAGTCTCCATGAGAATACGATCTTTATCTACGTATTGCTCTTCGTGACGCATATTAGCAAACTTGATAAGGTCGGAACGTTTTAAAGCTAATTCTAAATCACGAAGTAAACTTCTATCAAAAGGAATTTTACCACTATCTCGGAATGCATATAAACGCATCATAAGTTCACTTGTAGTGCTTTCTAAAGCATCTTCGGTTACTTCTCTATCTAGATATCGTTTTAGAATATTAGTAAGTTTACTATAATATTCTTTACTTTTATTTTGTTGTAAATAAGTTGAAGTGTCCAATTCTTTGAAAGCCTGAATAGCTTCTTCTAATGGAGGGAGTAAAGGAATGTCTTCTTTAGAGCTCTTTTTCTTTTTAATAAAGAAATACCAAAGTATAAGTCCGATTAATAGGGCTGCAATTACCCAAATAAGAATGTTTTTCCAAGGTAAGGGTGCTCGTTTAACCGGCAAAAAAGGTTTTATGTTATACATAGGTTGTGCTATAGTGTCTACTACAACCTCGTGCACGTTTACATCAAAACTTTGTGTTTCTATTGGTTTGTCGTCTATTAAAACAAATTGTTTTGGTAGTTTATAGCTTCCGCTATCGAAATGGGTTATTCCGTAAGTTCGTTTTAATTCGAATAAACGCTTTTTAGTTAATGTATCTACTGGATAAAACTCTATGGTTTCGAAAGGAGAGAAGGTCTGTCCTTCTGGAAATACTACATCTTGTATACTATCTAATTTTACACTTATAGTATATTTTATCTCTTCGCCATAGCGGATATCGGTAGTATCTATACTAGCTTTTACTTCTTGAGCAAAGCTCTGGGTAGAAAGTGAAAAAGAAAATATTAAGCACAATAACAGCAGGTAAAGCTTTTGAGCTTTACCATTAAGGCTTGTATGTAATGCGTTTAATTCTTTCATTTATTTCTGTTTAAAATATGCCAATAATTTTTTTACGTAACTTTCTTCTACGCTACAATTAATTATTCCTGCACCACTTTTGGTAAAGGCATTTTCAAAATATCCTTTATTTTCTAAATAAAACTTTTTGTACTCCTTACGCATTCGTCTAGAAGCTGTATTTATCGTTTTATAGGTATTGGTTTCAAGGTCTCTAAAGTTTACCATTCCTAAGTTAGGAATTTCCATTTCTCGATCGTCGTATAATCGGATACCTGTTACATCGTGTTTTTTAGCTACAATTTTCAGCGTATCGTGATATGGAGGAGCAATAAAATCGGAGATTATAAAAGCTATGGCCTGTTTTTTAATAATATTGGTAAAGTGTTCTAGAGCCATCGCTACATTAGTTTTATCACTTGTGGGCTCAAAGTTTACCAAATCGCGAATAATTCGTAGTACGTGTGTTTTTCCTTTTTTAGGAGGAATAAAATGTTCGATTTTAT
>JAJYTI010000106.1 GCA_021793135.1 Bacteroidota bacterium | reverse complement strand
AATTCCAGAAAATCCTAACTCCGAAATTGGAGTATCGATAACTCTTTCTGGACCAAATTCGTCCAACATACCTTTACTTGCTTTATATGCACCATTATACTCTGCTACTTCTTCTCCCATTAAGTATATGGATTCATCTCTACGCATCTCTTCGCTCATTGCCTCGGCAATTGCTTCTCTAAATTGAATTGTTTTCATTTTAAATGCTATCTTAAAAATTGTTATTTAGGATTTATAAAATCGAAAAATCCTATAAAACCGAACCGCAAAAATACGAGTTTTTCATGATACTAAAACAAGAAGTACCTAAACTTATAGGATTAACACTTATATAACAGTAAAATAGACCTTCTCCAGAAGACAATATTTTCCAATAAAAAGACACAAGGGGGTTAAAATCAGCTTTTAAGCAAGTTTTTATTATGCAGGCATAGGATATAGAAAATATATTGGTATCTTCGTATCTTAGTATTAAAAAAAGAATTTTTCATGAAAATATTAGTTTGTATCAGTCACGTTCCGGACACAACTTCTCGCATTAATTTTAGCGACAACAACACCAAGTTTGATACATCCGGCGTACAGTTCGTAATAAACCCTAATGACGAATTTTGCTTAACTAGAGCAATGTGGTTCAAAGAAAAACAAGGCGCTACCGTACATGTTATTAACGTAGGAGGTCCTGAAACAGAACCGACTTTAAGAAAAGCTCTTGCTATAGGTGCTGATGAAGCTATTCGAATCAACACGGAAGCTACTGATGGATATAGTGTTGCAAAACAAATAGCTGCTGTAGCCAAAGAAGGTGGATATGATTTAATTATCGGCGGTCGTGAATCTATTGATTATAACGGAGGAATGGTTCCTGGAATGCTAGCAAAAATGCTAAACTACGGATTCATAAACACATGTATAGGACTAGAAATCGATGGAAATACCGCTACGGCAACTCGTGAAATCGATGGTGGAACAGAAACTATAAAAACCGAACTACCACTTGTAGTAGGAGGACAAAAAGGAATTGTAGAAGAAAGTGATCTAAGAATTCCTAACATGCGTGGAATTATGCAAGCACGTAAAAAACCACTTAGCGTAAAAGATCCTATTGATGCTAATTCGGCAACACAAACTACCAAATTTGAAGAGCCTGCACCAAAAGGTGATGTAAAACTAGTGAATACTGTAGATGAGTTAATCGACTTATTACACAACGACGCAAAAGTTATATAATTAAATAAAATACATGAGTACAATTGGTTTTTTAAACCATACTCTTTCACCATAAAATAAAATTAAAATATGTCCGTATTAGTATATACCGAATCAGAAGAAGGCGTTTTCAAAAAGACGGCATTCGAAGCTGTATCTTATGCAAAAGGATTGGCAGATTCATTAAACACGACTGTTACTGCTGTTACCATTAACAGTAAAGACGTAGCACAACTTGGTAAATACGGTGCCAATAAAGTAATCGACATCCAAAACGATGCTTTACAAAAGTTTAGAGCAGATGCATATGCAGAAGCAATAACAGAAGCTGCAAAAAAAGAAGGCGCAAAAGTAGTTGTTCTTACTTCTACCACAAACAGTAAATATGTAGCTCCATTATTAGCAGTAGATTTAGACGCTGGCTTTGTATCTAATGTTGTAGACTTACCAACTAGCACAAAGCCATTTGTTGTTAAAAGCAGTGTGTTTAGTAACAAAGCTTTTGCCGAAACAGAAATCAAAACCGATGTAAAGCTTATTGCTGTTGCAAAAAATGCTTACCAAGTAAAAGAAGTAGACGGATCTGCAGAAGTAGAATCCTTAGATGTAAGTCTCGCTAACATTAAAGACGTAGAAGTAGCTGACATAGAAAAATCTACAGACAAAGTAACTATCGCAGATGCTGAAATCGTAGTTTCTGGAGGACGTGGATTAAAAGGACCAGAAAACTGGCATTTAATCGAAGATTTAGCAGAAGTTTTAGGTGCTGCAACAGCTTGTTCAAAACCTGTTAGTGATATGGGATGGAGACCTCACGAAGAACACGTAGGACAAACTGGTAAGCCAGTTGCTTCTAACCTATACATTGCAATTGGAATTTCTGGAGCTATCCAACATTTAGCTGGAGTAAGCGCTTCAAAAGTAAAAGTAGTCATAAACAACGATCCGGAAGCACCCTTCTTTAAGGCAGCTGACTACGGTATTGTAGGAGATGCTTTTGAAATCGTACCAGAATTAATTGAAAAACTAAAAGCTTTTAAGGCAGAGAACGCATAATTTAGTAATTTGTGACTCTAAAAGGAGCTGTTTAACTTAAGGTTGCTTTTCCTTTTGTTAAACAGCTTTTTCACCTATTTATATGAGTTTAATTAGATTAAATATCAAAGGAATTTCGTACAGTCAAACGCAGAATGGCGCTTATGCTCTTATACTGAGTGAAGAAAATGGACCTAGAAAACTACCTATTGTCATAGGAGCTTTTGAAGCACAATCCATTGCTATCGCTCTAGAATCAGATATTAAACCGCCAAGACCTTTGACGCACGACCTATTCAAAAACTTTTGCGAACAATTTTCTATAGTCGTAAAACAAGTTATCATTCATAAGCTTATAGATGGCGTATTTTACTCTAGCATTATTGCCGAGCAAAACAACCATGAAGAGATTATAGATGCACGAACTAGCGATGCAATCGCACTTGCACTACGTTTTAACGCACCTATTTTTACTTATAAAGACATATTAAGAAAAGCTGGTGTATATTTACAAACTGCAAAAGAAAAAGAAGAAGGAACTGAAGAAGAAGAAAATGTTTCTATAGAAACACTGACAAAAGATGTAGCCTCTCCAGATCCGTCTGATTTATCTAATAAAACCTTAGCAGAGCTAAACAGCTTATTAGAAAAAGCTGTTGCAGATGAGGAATATGAAAAAGCAGCTCGTTTGCGAGATGAAATAAGCAAACGTCAGGATTAACAACAAAGCAAAACTATGCGCAAACTACTCCTACTTGTCGCACTATTTACGTCATCTTTTCTCCTAGCGCAAAATTTAGAAGGAACATGGCTTGTAGACGACATAGAAAACAATAGTGAAGAAACCACTTTATCTACAATTGACAATATCCATTTAGATTCCGATACATTCTACTTTATATCGGAAGATAGCCTTGTAGCTCAAGGAACCTATATTTGGGATGAAGAAGATCTTGTCCTACAACAAACAAAACCAACAGATACCATATACAATCTTCACTCCAATGAGATAAAAGAAGACAATTGGCATCTACAGACTGGTAAAACTAAATTAAAACTACAAAAAGAAAAACGTCATGTAGCCGATGAAGAAAAAGTAATCCCCTCTATGGGACTTACTTTTACATCTTTATGGCGCGGAGCGTTAGGAATAGTTTCTCTATTATTATTGGCTGTTATATTTAGTTCAAATCGAAGAGCTATTAATTGGAGAACTGTTGGCTTTGGTGTTGCTTTTCAATTAGCCATAGCTATTGGTGTACTTAAAGTACCATTTATTCAAGTAATTTTTGAAGCAGTTGGACAAGTATTTGTACAAATATTAGACTTTACAAAAGCAGGAAGCGAATTCTTATTTGGTGATATGATGAATCCAGACACCTACGGATTTATTTTTGCATTTCAAGTTCTCCCAACTATCTTATTCTTCTCTGCATTAACATCGGTATTGTTTTACTTAGGAATCATTCAAAAGATTGTAGCAGCAATGGCATGGCTATTATCCAGATTCCTTCATATTTCAGGCGCGGAAAGCTTAAGTGTAGCTGGAAACATTTTCTTAGGTCAGACAGAAGCACCTCTATTGATTAAAGCATACTTAGACAAGATGACCAAATCAGAAATACTTCTGGTTATGGTTGGAGGAATGGCAACTGTGGCCGGAGCAGTACTTGCAGCATATATTGGATTCTTAGGTGGTGACGACCCTGTATTACGTTTAGAATTTGCAAAACACCTATTAGCAGCATCTGTAATGGCCGCACCAGGAGCAATTGTAGTTTCAAAAATACTTTACCCAGAAACCGAAGAAATAAACAACAGCTTAGAAGTATCTATGGAAAAAATAGGTACCAACTTTTTAGACGCAATTGCAAATGGAACTAGCGAAGGATTAAAATTAGCGGTGAATGTTGGCGCTATGTTATTAGTTTTTGTTGCTTTCATAGCAATGATTAATGGAATACTTCTTTGGGTAGGAGATTTTACTAATTTGAATCCGTGGATCGCTGCAAATTCACCATACGACAACCTTTCTCTAGAATCCTTACTTGGAACAATATTTTCACCTCTCATGTGGCTAATTGGAGTAGCAAATGAGGATGTTAGCCTTATGGGACAATTACTTGGAATTAAGCTAGCAGCAAGTGAATTTATCGGATATATTCAATTAGCAGAGTTAAAAAACACAGCAAATGCATTGCACTTTAGCTATGAAAAATCTATTATAATGGCTACTTATATGTTATGTGGATTTGCCAACTTTGCCTCTATTGGAATTCAAATTGGAGGTATAGGATCTTTAGCGCCAAGCAAACGAAAAACACTTTCCAAGTTTGGTATGAAAGCTTTATTAGGAGGTAGTATCGCCTCTTTGATTTCTGCTACAATTGCTGGAATGATTATTGGCTAATGACACCATTATGTTATAATTTACGATAAAGCACTAAAAAATCTGTTGTTCTACTTAAAATTAAACCCTTAGGAAACCACACAATGAAACAGTATATAGAATTAATCGACCACGTACTAGAAAATGGTACAGAGAAAGGAGACAGAACCGGAACTGGAACCAAAAGTGTATTTGGTTACCAAATGCGTTTTGATTTAAGTAAAGGCTTCCCTATGCTAACCACTAAAAAACTCCACCTAAAGTCGATTATCTATGAACTTCTATGGTTTATAAAAGGCGATACAAACGTCAAATATCTCCAAGAAAATGGTGTACGCATATGGAATGAATGGGCAGATAAGAATGGGGATTTAGGACCTATTTATGGGCATCAATGGAGAAATTGGAATAGCGAAGGAATCGATCAACTATTAGAAGTTATCGATACACTGAAAAACAATCCAGATAGTCGAAGAATGCTAGTTACAGCTTGGAATCCCAGCGTACTACCAGACAATTCGGTGTCTTTTTCAGAAAACGTAGCAAATGGTAAGGCAGCATTACCACCATGTCATGCATTCTTTCAATTTTATGTAGCCAACGGCAAACTATCTTGTCAATTATACCAACGAAGTGCCGATATATTCTTAGGAGTACCTTTTAACATCGCTTCCTATGCTTTATTTACAATGATGATGGCACAAGTATGTGGTTACGAACCTGGTGATTTTGTACATACATTTGGCGATGCACATATTTACAGCAATCATATGGAGCAAGTAAATCTACAACGCCGTAGAACACCTAAACCACTTCCGAAAATGGTATTGAATCCAGATGTTAAGAATATTTTGGATTTCACTTTCGATGATTTCAAATTAGAAAACTACGAATCACATCCACATATACCAGGAAAAGTAGCTATATAAACACTTTATTATAAAACATTTCACAGGAAGTTCTCTTTTTGATATAGGTAGTTTTTAAGACATTTTGTATCTTTAAATATACTTATATTAACTAGTGTAATTTATCTATATACAAATAGTTGCACTTTATAATAAAAGGATTAGATATGAAATCAAAACTTACTTTTAGTAAAAGTGACCACCGCGAGCAATATGAATATGCCCGTGCAAGAATTCGAAAGAGAAAAAGACTCATGCGCCATTTTATCTTTTTCATAGCTGGTGCTATTCTATTTTTAATAATGGATTTGGTCTTGAAATTTGGTAAAGATTCTTTACCACAAAACTGGTCTGCTTACCTTATATTATTCTGGTTTTTCATCCTTTTAGTGCATGCTTTAAACGTATTGCTTCTTAATAGATTTATGGATAAAGAGTGGGAAGATCGTCAAATAGAAAAGCTCAAAAGCAAGCAAATGGAACGTATATTGAGTCTACAAAAGAAAGTAGACAAAGAATACCCTATAAGTACAGAGAGCTTACAAAACGAAGCAACTATACAAGAGATTAAGAAGGATATGGAAAATCTTGATGACGAATCAGACCACAGCAAATACCAACCTAAATGATAACTCTAATAGCAGCAATTGGTAAAGACTATGAGCTTGGTGCCAATAATGAAATGCTTTGGCATTTACCTAATGACTTCAAACATTTTAAATCTAAAACCATAGGAAGCACTATTGTTATGGGTAGAAAAACATTTGAATCTCTACCTGGTATGTTGCCTAATAGAAAACATATAGTAATTACACGAAATAAAAAATGGAGTCATAAAGATGTAGAGGTGGTGCATTCTGTAGAAGAAGCGCTTGCAATAAAAGATAAAGCTTATTTTATAATTGGTGGTGGTGAAATTTACAGAGCTTTTCTACCACATGCAGATGTATTAGAATTGACTCGAGTAAATGGTGCTTTTCAAGCCGATGCTTACTTTCCAGAAATCAACTTTAATGAATGGCAATGTACGTATTCAGAGCAACACGAAACCGATGAAAAACATAAATATGCTTATCGATTTGAAACATGGAAACGCAAGAGATAAACACACATAATTCATTCATTTAAAATTATAGTCTTACTTTTGTAATCCTAATTATACAATAAAACAATATGAAAGCATATGTATTTCCTGGGCAGGGAGCCCAATTTACCGGAATGGGAAAAGAGCTGTATGATAACTCTGCACAAGCGAAAGCAATGTTTACGAAAGCAAACGAAATCTTAGGTTTTGATATTACCAAGATTATGTTTGAAGGAACAGCAGAAGAACTAAAAGAAACAAAAGTTACACAGCCAGCTGTTTTTTTACACTCCACTATCTTAGCAACCGTTCTAGGCGATAAATTTCAACCAGACATGGTTGCAGGACATTCGTTAGGTGAATTCTCTGCTCTTGTCGCTAGTAAGGCATTGTCTTTTGAAGATGGTGTTTCTTTAGTATTAGAACGTGCTCTCGCAATGCAAAAGGCATGTGAATTACAACCATCCACGATGGCGGCAGTATTAGGTTTAGATGACCATGTAGTAGAAGAAATATGCGAACAGACAGATGGAATTGTGGTTGCCGCAAACTATAATTGTCCTGGACAATTGGTAATATCTGGTGAAGTAAAAGCTGTAGAAGCAGCTTGTACTAAAATGACCGAAGCAGGTGCTAGACGTGCTTTATTACTTCCGGTAGGTGGTGCTTTTCATAGTCCATTAATGAAACCCGCAGAAGAACAATTAGCAGCAGCAATCGAAAAAGCTACATTTAGCAAGCCTATTTGTCCAATTTATCAAAACGTAACTGCATCGGCAGTGACCGACCCAGAAGCTATAAAAGCAAACTTAATCAAACAACTTACTGCGCCAGTTAAATGGACACAGAGTGTAAAACAGATGCTAGAAGATGGTGCTACTAATTTTACTGAGGTTGGACCAGGTAAAGTTTTACAAGGTTTGATTAAAAAAGTAGATCGAAAAATTCCTACTGAAAAAGCAGAATTATGATTCTACTTTACCACATAAAAACAAAAAACCTCTCTATTTAAATAGAGAGGTTTT
>JAJYTI010000105.1 GCA_021793135.1 Bacteroidota bacterium | reverse complement strand
TTCCGATCTATGTAATGTAGATTTTGCTGCAACCGATATTACACCAAATACTCGTGTAAGTTATCCGATTACACATATTAAAAATATTCAAGAACCGTCGGTAGCTGGACAACCAAAGAACATTTTCTTCTTAACAGCAGATGCTTTTGGTGTATTACCTCCGATTTCTAAATTAACTCCAGGTCAAGCTGCATATCACTTTATTAGCGGATATACAGCCAAAGTTGCTGGAACAGAAGCAGGAGTAAATGAGCCAGAACCAAACTTCTCAGCATGTTTTGGAGCGCCATTCTTACCGTTGCACCCAACTCGCTATGCTGATATGCTTAGTAAGAAGATGCTAGAAGCTGGTGTAAACGTATGGTTAGTTAATACTGGATGGACTGGTGGTCCTTACGGAGTAGGTAGCAGAATGAAGTTAGCTTATACTAGAGCGATGATTACTGCTGCTATGAATGGCGAATTGGATAATGCAGCATATGAAAAACATCCTGTATTCCAAATTGCAGTTCCACAAGAGGTTCCAAATGTTCCATCAGAAGTATTAAACCCTCGTAATACGTGGGCAGATAAAGCAGAGTACGATAAAAAAGCTAAAGAATTAGCTAAGACTTTTAAAGAGAACTTTAAACAGTTTGAGGCAGAAGCTAGTCAAGAAATCTTAGACGGTGCGCCAAAACATGACTAATTCAAAGTTTTAAGCGATAAAATAAAAATGCCTTTCTAGATAGAAAGGCATTTTTATTTTGGTGTTATTTAAAGAAGAGGTATAAAAAATGGCTCTGAACTCAGAGCCATTTTTTATTTTATGAGTTAAGCCGTTTATTTTTGGCTATTCTTTTCTTTAATATATTTTTCTAATGCCATAGTCATAGAAGGCGTCTCTGGAGTAGGAGCTTCGATGTCTACGCGTAATCCTTTTTCCTCTGCAGCTTTTACTGTGGTGTTCCCAAACGCCGCAATACGTGTGTTGTTTTGTTTAAAGTTAGGGAAGTTCTCAAATAATGACTTTATTCCACTTGGACTAAAGAATACCAAGATGTCATAGTATACGTTTTCTAAATCCGATAAATCACTAATTACCGTTTTGTAGAATATAGCTCGTTGCCATTTAATTCCTGATTCATCTAGTAGTTTTGGTACAGATGGTTTTAACTGATCAGAGGATGGAAGCAAGAAAGTTTCATTCTTATGCTTTTTAATTAATGGCATTAAGTCCTCTAAATTTCGTTTACCTACGTATATTTTACGTTTGCGATATACTACATACTTTTGTAAGTAATAAGCAACAGCCTCACTCTTGCAGAAATATTTTAATGCATCTGGCACTTTGTAACGCAATTCATCTGCGATACGGAAAAAGTGATCTACGGCATTTCTACTGGTAAGAATAATAGCGGTATACTTGCTTAAATCAATCTTTTGCGAGCGAACATCCTTGCTCGTCGCTCCCTCTACATGAATAAAGGAACGGAAGTCCACCTTAACTTTTTGTTTCTCCATTAGGTCAAAATATGGAGAATTCTCAGCTTTAGGCTGAGGTTGGGAAACTAAAATAGTTTTCACTTTCATTATAGTTGTGTTTTTTTAAACAGCAAAGCTTATAATCCTATTAATGTGTATATTATAAGAATATAAGGTCCTATTTCTAGAGCGCAAAGGTACAAAATAAAATAAAAATAACGACCAAATAATTGAGAGCTATTTCTTTTGTGTATAGAAAGCAAACCAATAAGATTAAAAAAAAGAATAGTAACGCCAACTATAGTAAGGGACATTTGTGTTTTAGGTATGGTATATAATAGTAAAATATTACATATTAAAATGAACACAGAAAGTAGGTTCCGATATATGAGTTTTTCATAGGCATAGTTCGAAATCTCATTTTGTCGTTTTGTAATCACACCTACAATTTGTTCGATCCATAATTTTCCTAATACAAAGATGCTATATAAAGTTGCTATTCTAATATACCAACCTATACCTTCTATTTCATAGGTAGGAAGAAATTGCTGGGCACAAATAAACAAGAAAAGTGAAGTGCTGATAAGGTTAAAGAAAGTACTTAGAAAAGTAAATAGATGTCGTTGGTCTACACTTCTATTGTACTGCTTAATAAAGTTACTCTGATAAGTGAGTTGTAAAAAACTTTGAAATCTATATGGAAATCTAGCGCGAAGTATGGCTAGTAACACAATACATGTTAATATGATGTAGATAATCCAATCAGAATTGACTATTACTCGTTCTATATACACACTTTTAGCTATTTTTCGAGTACAAATATACCATAAAAATAGAGATGCTTCTTTAGTATCTAATTGTAAAATTGAATCTGTTATTAGGACTAAAAACATTACATTTGCGTAAAATTATAAAACGAATGCAGTCCGATTCCTTAGTGATAATCCCGACTTATAACGAAGCTGAAAATATCCGCATGATACTGGATAGCATTTTTGGATTGGACTATGCGTTTCATGTTTTGATTGTAGATGACAACTCTCCAGATGGTACTGCCCAGATGGTTAAAGAGTGCCAATCTGAATATCAAGAACGTTTGCATTTGTTATCTCGCAAAGAGAAAATGGGACTTGGTACAGCATATATTGCCGGATTTAAATGGGCATTAGCTAGAGATTATGCATATATTTTTGAAATGGATGCCGATTTCTCGCACAATCCAGAAGACTTACCTCGATTATTATCAGCATGTAAGAATGACGGTGCCGATATGTCTATAGGTTCAAGATATGTAACTGGAGTAAATGTTGTAAATTGGCCTATGACAAGAGTAATGCTTTCTTGGATTGCTTCAAAGTATGTGCGATTAATAACGAGAATGAAAATTCACGATACAACCGCCGGATTCGTTTGTTATAAACGAAAAGTACTAGAAACTATTAATTTAGACAAGGTACAATTTGTGGGATATGCATTCCAAATCGAAATGAAATTTAAAGCCTACGAAAAAGGATTTAAAATAATAGAAGTACCTGTGATATTTACCGACCGTACTCGTGGAGAGTCTAAAATGAGTCAGAAAATAATTTCAGAAGCCATATTTGGTGTAATAAAACTTAAATTTAAAAGCTTGTTTTCAAAATAAACTTGTGATTTATGACAAAACGTATTCTCATAAAAAATGCTACAGTAGTTAACGAAGGTAAATCTCGATTAGCAGATGTATTAATAGAAAATGATAAAATCGCCAGTATCGAGGATAGCATTAGCCTAAAACATCCAGATACTCGTGTTATTAATGCCGATGGATTATACCTATTGCCTGGGATGATTGATGATCAAGTACACTTTAGAGAACCTGGTTTGACACATAAAGCAGATATAGAATCCGAATCTAAAGCGGCTGTAGCAGGTGGAATTACAAGTTTTATAGAAATGCCTAATACCCAACCTCAAGCGGTGACTATCGATGAGTTGGAGAAAAAATATTCTCGTGCAAAAGAAGTGTCGTGGGCTAACTATTCATTTATGATGGGTGGTACTAACGATAACTTAGAAGAAGTGTTGAAGGTAGACCCAAAAACAGTAGCAGGCTTAAAATTATTCCTTGGCTCTTCTACTGGGAATATGCTCGTAGATGATGAAAAAGTATTGGAAGAAATTTTCACGAAAACACCATTGCTTATTTCTGTACATTGCGAGGATGAAAATATTATTAAAGAGAATACAAAAAAATATACAGAAGAGTACAACGGTGATATCCCAATAGAAAAGCACCCAGAAATTCGAAGTGCAGAGGCTTGTTATACTTCCTCTAGTAAAGCAATAGCTTTGGCAAAGAAAACAGGTGCAAGACTACACGTATTCCATGTGTCTACTGGAGCCGAAACAAAGTTGTTCTCTAATAAATTACCGTTGAAGGATAAGAAAATTACAGCGGAAGTATGTATACACCATCTATGGTTTACCGATAAGGATTATGCCGAGAAAGGAACCAAAATTAAATGGAATCCAGCGGTGAAAACCAAAAAAGATAGAGAGCAATTATGGGAGGCACTTCTAGATAATAGAATAGATGTAATTGCTACCGACCATGCTCCGCATACCTTAGAAGAGAAGAATAGAACTTATTTAGAGGCACCCTCTGGTGGGCCATTGGTGCAACACGCATTGGTAGCATTATTAGAGATGTATCATAAAGGAAAGATAAGCCTAGAGAAAATAGTAGAAAAGACCGCTCACAATCCTTCTATTTTATTTCAAATAAAAGATAGAGGCTATATTCGTGAAGGCTATAAAGCCGATTTGGTTTTGGTAGATTTAAATGCGCCATGGACTGTTAAGAAAGAAAACATATTCTATAAGTGTGGATGGTCACCTTTTGAAGGAACTACCTTTAAGTCGCGAATTACTCATACCATGGTGAATGGGGATGTAGTCTATGAAAAGTTTAACTTTACACAAAGAGGAAAAGTAGAACGCTTGGCGTTTGATAGATGATTATGAGACGATTGTTAACAATATTTACACTTAGCTTTATTTTATTATCTTGTCAGGATATCGAGAGACCCGAAAAGCCCGATAATTTGATAGATAGAGACATTATGGTTAATATACTTGTAGATACATATGTGAGTAATGCGGCTAGAAATCAATCTTTCCAGAAGATACAAGATGAAAACGTTCGGCTGGAAAAATATATTTATCAGAAGTATGATATAGATAGTTTGCAATTTGCTAAAAGCAATGCATATTATTCTTCAAATATGGAAGATTATATCAAGATTCTGAAAGAAGTAGAACAGGAAATAATGGTGTTAAAAGGAGACAGTGTAGAAGAAGAACCTTCTTCTAAAACAACCAAAGATTCTGATCCTGAAGATAGCGATATATAGAAGATTAATAATTGCCGTCTATTCGACAAATCCATTCTAACGTGTGTTCTATAGGAGTAAATTTAAAACCTATAGCTTCTTGTATGGCCTTATTGCTGTATTGATTTTGTTTGAATAATGCTTTTGCGGTATCTCGATCGAGTTTCGGTTTTTTTCCGAATAAAAATCCTATAAAGGAGGTTAAAATAGATATAGTCATTACCATACCTTTACTAGCTCTTTTGGCTGGGATTTCATATTTTAATTCTTTGTCTAGCATTTGGGTAAACGCTTTATAAGTTAAATTCTCGCTTACTAGAATGAAGCGCTTGTTTTGAATTTCACTTTGCATAAGTTTTTGCATTGCCGATACTACATCACGGACATCTACAAATCCAGTTCTCCCATCAGTATAAAATCTGGACCCTGTATCATATTGCTTTACAATTCCCGAACTACTTCTTCCTTGCATATCGGGAGCCAAAATTACTCCTGGGTTTACTATCACAGCAGGTACGCCTTCTTGTGTGCCTCGCCAGACTTCCATTTCTGCTCCATATTTTGTAATGGCATAATGGTTATGGTCTTCGTCAGGATTCCAATAACTATTCTCATCTAGTATTGGTTTATCTGCTTCTTTGCTTAATGTAGAAACAGAGCTAACAAAACATAATTTTTTAATACCTCTAGCAATACATAGGTTTACAATATTGGCTGTGCCTTTTACATTAGTTTTATATAGTTTGGATTGATCTTTACTATGAAAACTAACCATAGCTGCTGTATGGTATACATATTCTATCCCTGTAAAAGCATGTTCTAAGGAAGGAATATCATTTAAATCTGCTTCTACCCATTGTACTTTACGCCATAATGGAATAATTGCACGAGTATATAATGCAAATACATCACGTACTGCATAGATATTGCTCCCTTTTCTATATATGGCTCGTACTTTGTGTCCTGACGATACCAAGTGGTAAAGTAAGTGTGAACCTACTAATCCTGTAGCTCCTGTAACTAAAATCATAAATGCAAAAATAGTCTTTTTTCATATAGTCTTTTATCTTTTGGCAATTAGACTTAAATTTGCTTTCTAATAAATTAAATGATAATGGAGCTTAAAAATTTTATTGAAGAATTAAAATGGCGTGGTTTGATCCACGACGTAATGCCAGAAACCGAAGAACACTTATTAGAAGAGATGCGTTCGGCTTATGTGGGGTTTGATCCAACTGCAGATTCTCTTCACATCGGTCACTTAGCGCCGATTATGCTTTTAGGCCATTATCAACGTTGCGGACATAAACCTTATGCACTTGTTGGTGGAGCAACAGGAATGATTGGTGATCCATCAGGAAAATCTACAGAAAGAAACTTATTAGATGAAGAGACGTTAGCAAAAAACGTTGCTGCTGTAAAAGAACAATTGTCTAAGTTTTTAGATTTTAATTCGGATGAGAAAAATGCAGCGGTTTTAGTGAATAACTACGACTGGATGAAAAACTTCTCTTTCCTAGATTTTATTCGTGATGTAGGCAAGCATATTACGGTAAACTATATGAT
Source organism: Bacteroidota bacterium (assembly GCA_021793135.1). Classification (GTDB taxonomy): domain Bacteria; phylum Bacteroidota; class Bacteroidia; order Flavobacteriales; family Flavobacteriaceae; genus JAJYTI01. Next base: position 1,335 of record JAJYTI010000105.1, on the reverse strand, counting down.
GGCAAAAGACTCTGTTAAGAAGCGTTTGTCAGGTGAAGCAAATGAAGGGTTATCATTTACAGAGTTTACCTATCAATTAGTACAAGGCTACGATTTTTTACACCTATATAGAGAAAATCAATGTACTATGCAAATGGGAGGTAGTGACCAGTGGGGAAATATTACCACAGGAACAGAGATGATTCGTCGTATGGAGAATGGTAAAGGATATGGGTTAACTTGTCCTTTAATTACTAAAAGTGATGGGTCGAAGTTTGGGAAAAGTGAAGGAGGAAACGTGTGGTTGTCTTCTGAATATACTTCGCCTTATAAATTTTACCAATACTGGCTGAATACGAGTGACGAGGATGCAGAAAAATATATTAAAATATTTACGTTTTTAGATAAAGAAACTATTGATAGATTAATAGCAGAACATAGAGAAGCACCACATTTAAGAGTGCTACAAAAGCGATTAGGGGAAGAGGTTACTGTTAGGGTTCATGGTCGCGAAGAATATGACAAAGCGATACAGGCTTCAGAAATTTTATTCGGTAAATCTACAGCAGAAGATTTACAAAAGTTAGATGCAATAACATTCTTAGAGGTTTTCGAAGGAGTACCACAAGCAGTAGTTTCTAGAGAAACAATCGAAAATGGTGTCGATATTGTAACTTTATTAGCGCAAGAAACGAATTTTTTAAAATCTAACGGAGAAGCTCGTAGAGATTTAAAAGGAAATGCGATTTCTATTAACCGTGAAAAAGTAAAAGAAGATAAGGTAGTTTCAATAGAAGATTTAATCTGTGATAAATATATCTTACTGCAAAAAGGAAAAAGAAATTACTTTATTGTAGTTGTAGAATACTAAGAACTTAGAAAATAAATTAAAAAAGCTATCCATTATAGGGTAGCTTTTTTGTTTTGTAGAATAAAATATTGAATTAAAAGGTTGTTTACAATAACAATAAGTTACAGCCTCTAATATCGCTATTGTCAAACCGGCCTATAATTTCAAAACTTCCATCCATATGTAGTTTGCCTAAATCTTGCGTTGCTATAAAAGAACAAGAATGGAGGTTTGCAAGATCTATTACATTAATGCCACCTGTTTTATAGGTTACATAACTTAATGGATCTTCTGTATCTCGGGTTAAAATATTCATCCATGGAGGGCATAAGAAACTACCATTTCCCTTAGAATAGGCCTGAGATAACAACTCTGTCATACCATATTCACTATGAATATGCTTTACACCAAATCCTTCTGATAATATTTTATGTAACTCTTGCTTTATCAGTTCTTTTCGTTTCCCTTTCATGCCTCCTGTTTCCATTATAATGGTATGGTTTAAA
>JAJYTI010000104.1 GCA_021793135.1 Bacteroidota bacterium | reverse complement strand
AGAGCTACTTTTCTAGAAAACGCCATTAAATGCAAATAGGTCTTCTCATCTAAATCAAATAGTTTATCTACTTCGACTTTAGGAATACATAAAGTATGACCTTTAGTATTTGGACGTATGTCTAAAAAAGCAAGAAAATCGTCGGTTTCTGCAACTTTATACGAAGGGATCTCACCCGAAATTATTTTTGAAAAGATACTTGCCATAATTTAATCTCTTGAAATTTCTAATACTTCAAACTTCACCACTCCATTAGGAACCTGAATTTCAGCAATATCACCTACTTTTTTACCTAAAAGCCCCTTACCTATTGGAGAATCTACAGAGATTTTTCCACTACGCAAGTCCGCTTCACTTTGGGCTACAAGCTTATATGTCATTTCCTTTCCATTGGCTTGGTTTTTAATCACTACATTGGAGTGTATTAATATCTTGGAGGTATCCAATTGCGATTCATCTATGATTCTAGCATTGGCTAATGTTTCCTCTAGTTTAGAAATACGCAATTCCAATAACCCCTGTGCTTCTTTTGCGGCATCATATTCCGCATTTTCACTCAAATCTCCTTTATCGCGTGCCTCTCCAATTGCATTTGATGCTTTTGGACGCTCTACATCTTTAAGGTAGTTAAGCTCATCTCTTAACTTTTGTAGACCTTCTGGGGTGTAATACGATACTTTACTCATAACATCAGTTTTATTCTACATAATTATTTTTATCTAAACATTTTTTTAAATACGCATTCTGTTCTTACAAGTGCAAATATAGACGGGAGGCTTTTTGCAAAAACCTCCATATAAATACACAATAAAGACATATGGAAAAAAGTACCCGAACGTCTTATTAAGTTAGTAAATACACTAACATTAAGAACTACAGCATATAAAAAACAAAAAATCCCACCATTACTTTGGGATTTCGAATATCAAATATACAAAATATTTATTTCTAATCAATAAGGTTCTATCCGTTTTAAAAAAGGATAAAATGTAATTTATCTTAAAGATATAGAATTTATATCTTCTATACTATCTCTTACTTAAAAAAGCAAAGATAAGCTAGTTCTGTAAATTAATAACAGAGACATCTACTTTTAACTATTATTCCCAATAACTATAATTCACATAATTAAATCATAACTCATTTAGTATTTACCTACCAATTATTACACGAACATCTACTGTGGTAATCGAAGTTTCGGTAGCCATCAATGGATTTAAATCCAACTCTTCAATCTCTGGTGAAATATGTACTAATGCACCTAATCTAATAATAGTATCTATAAACCTATCTTCGGCCAAAGCAGGTCTGTTTCTATATCCTTTAATAATAGGATAGCCTTTTAAAGATTGGACCATTTCACGAACTTCATTCTCTTCAAACGGTGCCAAAGCTTGAGCAGTATCATTAAGTAGTTCAAGAAAAATGCCTCCGAAACCACAGAACACCAAATGCCCAAATTCTCCTTGTTTTACCGAACCTGCATATAACTCTTCTCCTTTAATCATTTCTTGCACCAAGACTCCATTTGCTGAAGGGATTTCCATTAATTCTTTAAAGCTTTTAACCATCTCTTCTTTAGAACGAATATTTAGTCGAACGCCATTGATTTCTGTTTTATGAACAGGACCTATAACCTTCATTACTAAAGGAAAATCTATTTTCTTAACCGCTTCATTTAATTGTAATTCATTTCTACATATGGCTTGGTTTGCGACAGATATTCCAGCCGCTTTCATCAAATCTACAGCTTCATCTGGACGCATAGGACCTTCTTTCGCAGCATTTATTATACCTCGGATAGCAACTATATCCATAGAAGGCAACTCTACATTATAAAAGTCCTTTTTAGAAGTGTTTTGTACTCTTGCCAAAGCCTTACCTAAAGTTACCTCATCGGAGAAGTGCACTCTCCCTTTAGACATAAACTCTTTTATTTCTTCTTCAGCATTAATAACCGATGGTAATACTGGATAAATCGGGTGTTTGCATACTTGCATTTTCTTATCTAGAACTTCGTATACATCTTTTACATTAAACAGCCCTGGACTACCAAAAACTACTACCATCCCATCTATATCTGGATGTTTATCACAAAAATCAATAATTTTACCAAGTTGTTCGGCATTACCTGTCGCCAAGAAATCTATAGGATTGGCTACCGATGACCCTGGATGAAGATGTTTTAAGAGTTCTTTAGTATCTTCTCCTTCTAGGTGTGGTACGTTCATACCATTAGACGATAGTGCATCGGTAAGCATTACTGCCGAACCACCAGCATGCGTAATTATCGCTATATTATTACCACTTAAAGGTTTGGATTGAAAAACACTAGCTACCGCAATTAATTCATCGCGACTACTACAATATACAATCCCACATTTCTTAAACAGAGTACGAATAACTAAATCGGAAGTGGCTAAAGCACCCGTATGAGAGAAAGCTGCTCTTCCACCAGCTTCGGAATAACCAGACTTTATTGCAGCAATTCGGCAGCCTTTCTTAATAAGAGAAGTGGCATGTTTTAGAAATTTAAACGGATGCTTAATATGTTCCAAATACAATAACTTTACTCTTGGGCTTTTTTCAGGATCGAAAGTTACGTCCATATATTCTAATATCTCCTCTACACCTATATGTGCTGCATTTCCAATGGAATAAATATTCGAAAAACGCAATCCATTTCGAATGGCTGCTTCCATAATGAATACAGCTGTTGCGCCAGAACTAGAAATCAATTCGCATCCTTCTGGATCGTATTTCGGAATCGGTGCTGTAAAGACTCCTTTATAACTTTCGTTAATTATCCCAATACAGTTCGGACCAATTAAACTAGAGTTTGATTCCTCTATCATTTCTACTAACTCTTTTTCTAATCGGATACCTTCTTCACCTGCTTCGGAGAATCCAGCTGAGTAGATAATAAATGCTTTTGTCCCTATGTCAATTAATTCGCGAATCACTTCTATGCTTTGTACAGCAGGAATAGCAATAATCGCTAAATCGACTACCTCATCTAACTCTTTTACATCGGTAACATGGGTTATACCTTCTAGATTAACCTCTTTTTTATTTAGAGCATAAATATTTCCTTTAAATCCTCCTTCAACTAGGTTTCTTAATACCTTTCCACCTGGTTTTTCTTCTTTATTTGATGCACCAACAATAATAATGTTACGAGGAGTAATGAGTTGTGGATTTATCATTTTATTTTGCTTTACTTCTATCCTTTAAAATGTTAATAAAAATAAGCATTTTCCTTATTTCGGACAAATTTAACCCATTTAGTTATTTACATTATATGATTGTATAAGCTCTTATTTTACAGGTCTCATAGAATATTTTAAAAAGAATAATCTCTAATGTGTTTTTACATTGTAAACTTTAAATAGTTAAGGTGGAATAGGTTTATAGAAAGATTGATTACGAATCGCTATTTTTGTTTCAATAAAATAATAAACTTATGCGCTACGCAATTCTTTCTTTGCTTTTATTATTGATTATTTCATGTAGTAGTGACGACACCAGAAATTACAACAACCCATATCTTATTCCACATACAGTAAATCTTACATTAAACTTAACCCTACCTGAATTCAATAGCTTAAAGTTTCCAGGTAATAGTGTGACTATACACCATCAAGGAATAAAAGGAATAGTAGTGTACTGTTTAAATACTGACATGTATATTGCTCATGAACTAAGTGACCCCAATCATATACCTAACGAATGTTCTACAATGATAGTTAATGGTGTATCGGCATCTTGTCCTTGTCCGGAAGATGATAATAGTTACAACTTAGTTACTGGACAACACGAAACTGCAAATGAAAAATACCCTATGATACAATATAGAGCAAAAAGAGAAGGCAATGTCATTAGAGTTTATAACTAACAAAACCTTGCCAATATAGTACTGACAAGGTTTTTGCATTCTTGATTATATTATATTTATTTAGAACAAAATGTTTATTCCTAGTAGAAAGTTAGTTCCTGCTTGTGGGTAATATCCTGTTCCTTCTTGCGTTTCTATAATACCTGGTGTGGAATAATCATCATCATAGGTATAATAAAATCCATTAGACGCATACTTCTCGTTGAACACATTGTTTATCAACGCACTAAAAGTGATACTTTTAGCAAAATAATTAGGCTTCCATTGATAATGGACTTGAATATCATTTACAAAATATGCATCAAGTTTAGAAATTTTGGTTTGTGTATTTCCCATATACTGCTCTCCAACGTATTTAGACAAAAAGCCTAATTGTAGGTTAGAAATAGGCTGATATAGGAACATGCTACTAGCAATTACCGAAGGTGAAAAAGAAAGTTCCGTATCACCAAAATTCATTAATTCACCATCCCAATTTGTAACGAAATCTTTGTTCTTATTAATACTTAAAGTAGTATTTGCAAACCACGTTAATTTAGGATGTATCATTAATTCTGCATCTAGCTCTACTCCTGTTCTATAACTCTTTCCACTATTGGTACGAATAGGTCTTCCTACATCATCTAACTCTCCTGTCAGCACTAATTGATTTCTATAATACATATAATATACGTTAGAACTTAACTTAAACTTTTCTGTACTATAACGCCATCCTAGCTCCCAATCGTCTAGTGCTTCGGCTGTTTCTATATCTTCCTCGAAATCTTGTCTATTTGGCTCGCGATGTGCTTTTGCATAGGAAACATAGAACTGATTTGCATCGGAAAGTTGATAAGATAATCCTGCTTTCGGATTAAAAAACGAAAAATCTTTATCGATATCTAATTCAACAATGCTAGAAGACAAACCTTGCGTTCTATAGCTAATAAAACGTCCTTGAACATCCGCAAAGGCTTTCCATTTTTCACTAATTGCATAATTTGCTTTTGCAAAAACAGAGACTTCTGTTTTAGTTGCATCACTAAAATAATAACGCTCCCCTTTCTCTGTACCAAGTGCATGTTCTGCCCAAATTACCTCACCGTAATGATCTCCAGTATAATTACTATAAAACCCACCGGCCATAATATCCCAATCTCCTTCTTTATAATTTACATTTGCACTTAGCACATAGTAATCGTTATCTAACCAGCGTCTACGAATTAAATCTGTTTTGTCTATCCACTCTCCATTCACCTCATACGGTTCCATTCCATAAGTTGCGAAGTCATCGTCTTGTCGATATTGTTCGAAATATCCTAGGCCTTTAGTGTAATTTAATGATAGGTTAGTACTCCAAATATGATTTATACGCTGGTTCCAATGTAATTGATAGTGGTCTTGCTTGTAATTATCTGTTTCATCTTTGTAAAACTTAATATTTCCATTGGCATCAAAATACATTCCTGCGCTATTAAAAGTTCTATCATTTTCCATTGTTTCTGCATCAACGCCATTCCACGCCTGATAGGTTTGTTGATCTCCTCCAAACATTATCGCTTTGACCAGCGTTTTATCGGTAATATAAGCGCCGTGCAAATAATAAGAAGTCAAGTCGGTAAATGCACGATCTATATAGCCATCCGATTTTATTTTGGACAATCTACCTGCCATTTCAAATCGATCGTCTATAAGACCTGTGCTAAATTTAGCAGTATGCTTCCAAGTATTAAACGACCCGAAAGAGTTAGCTACAGAAGCATAAGGATCGGTTGCAATCGCATCGGTTTGTAGATTAATACTTGCACCAAATGCTCCAGAACCATTTGTAGAAGTCCCCACACCACGTTGTAATTGTAAATCTTCTACCGACGAAGTAAAATCTGGCATATTTACCCAAAAAGTACCCTGACTTTCTGCATCGTTATACGGAATACCGTTTAAGGTAACATTGATTCGAGTAGCGTCACTTCCTCGCACTCTAATCCCAGTATATCCTACTCCTGCACCAGCATCTGTGGTGGTTACTACCGATGGAAGAAAATTCATCATAATAGGTAAATCTTGACCAAGATTTCTTTTAGATAATTCTTCTTCATCCATATTACTATGCGTAATTGGCGAATCGGCATCTACACGTACACCACGTACCAACACCTCTTCTAAAGTTTGGTTGGAAGTTGGCAAGGTCACATCTAATATTGTATCAGCGTCTAGATTAATGCTTTTTACAAAAGATTCATAACCTAAACCGATGAACTCCAGAATGTAATTACCTTCGGGTAGTAGCAACTCATAATCTCCATTAAAATCTGTACTCGTTCCTTTGTTTTGGTCTTGTACTACTACCGATGCTCCAATAATTGGTTTGTTTTGTTCGTCGGTGATCTTTCCAGAAACAGTATGAAGCTGCGCAAATAAGGCGTGCACTGTAAAGAAAAGAATGTTGAAAAGAAAATATTTTTTCATTCGTAATAAAATTTAGTACGAATAAAAAGGGGCTATTATTCTATTGTTCAAAATATTAATAAAAGCCAAATAATACGCATAAAAAAACCCTTTAGACACTAGTAATCTAAAAGGGTGACGTATTATCCCAAAATCATAAATATACTTTATGATTTCTGTATTTCCCTTAGCAGCATTACCTGCTCAGGTTCATTGGGTATCATCTCAGCCCTCGGCAATAGCCAGGAGCACCCCTTTGTTGAGAATGTTTACAAACATATGCAATAAAATGATGCACGCCAATCCTATTTATAGTTATGTCATTTTATTATTTGATAATAAATGCTAACATTTGATAGATATAAATTGATTTTGTTATGTAACTTTCGCTTGCAAACCGATAGTTTTATATCATTGTTTTCATGAAAAAGTCGAGAAATAAATTCCCCTTCAAAATAATTATAAGTTATGTAGTTATCAGCATTTTAGGTGTGGGTATCTCTTATATTTTATTCATGGAGTTTAAAAATCTAAATCAAGAAAACAGTGAAGAAAATCAGTTACGATTTATCGAAGCAGGAACCTTGATTAATTATGTGTATGAGGTAGATAGCTATTCTAGAATTGCATTATTGACTTTCGATGATGCGGATTATGATTTATATAAAACCAAAGCTGATTCTTTATTTGGACAAATCAATCAGCTAAAGCAACACACACAAAACATCCAACAACGAATTCAGCTAGATAGTGTAAAAACATTAGTCGAGGGGAAAAACAATACTATAGAACAATTACGATTTTTAAAAACAACATATAGTCAAGACACTTCCTTAGACGATATACTCGAAGAATTTAAGAACCTTGAGATTTCTATGGGTAAAATTACCTTAGAAAACTTTGTAAAAGATCCTTCTAAGCTAAGTAAAGAAGAGCGGCAATCGTATATGGCTTATATCGATTTCTTAAACGACACGAATGAACAGGACACACATGTTTCTACCGATGTAGTTCAAACCACTCTAGAAGCGATTAGGTATATTGTTTCGCAAACAAAAAAGGAAACCTCTAGAGCAAGAGAACAGCTAGAACAGAAGGAAAATGAACTGATTAATACAGAACTTAATTTATCAAGTCAACTTCGGAAACTTATTAGAGCTTTCGATGCAGAGGCTACTAGATTACGATTAGAAAATGAAGGAAAAAGAGAAGCAACTTACAAAAGAACACTCCGCACCCTTAATATTTCTGGTATTGTTGCTTTAATAGTAATTCTATTTTTTATTTATCTCACGGTAACCGATTTCTTTAAAGCCGAAAGATTTAAGAAAAATCTACAAGAAGCAAAACAATACTCCGATTCATTAGCGAAAAGTAGAGAACAATTACTTTCTACTGTAAGTCACGATTTAAAAACCCCATTA
>JAJYTI010000103.1 GCA_021793135.1 Bacteroidota bacterium | reverse complement strand
CGCCGTTTTTTTGTATTGAATTATGTTATATAAGAACCTCGTTATTTGAGTATCTTTGGTGAAAATTAAATTCCTATGCTTTTCGATAAAATAAAAACTAGACGTGCTGTTTATCCTACTGCCTACGCAGAGGAACCAATTAGTAAAGAAGAAATTCAAAAGCTATTAGAAGCTGCCAATTGGGCTCCTACTCACCGCCGAACTGAACCATGGCGATTTAAAGTTTTTCAAGGAAATGCGAAACAAAAACTAGCCGATTTTTTAGTAGAGAAGTATAAAGAGAATGCATCTGATCCTTCACCAGTAAAAATAAGGACAACCCGAGAAAAAGTTATGCAATCTGGAGCTGTAATAGCAATATGTATGCAGCGTGATGAAAAAGAATCGGTGCCAGAATGGGAAGAGGTTGCGGCAGTAGCAATGGCAGTTCAAAATATGTGGCTGTTAACTCAAGATTTAAATATAGGTGCCTATTGGTCTTCTCCAGCAAGTATTCATCAATTACAAGAATTGATTGCTTTAGGACAGGGAGAAAGTTGTATAGGTTTCTTCTATCTTGGAAAACTTAAAGAAAAACCTACAGAGGGTTTTAGAGAGACTAGTGCGGAATCCAAAACTACGTGGGTGAAATTTTAAGGATGTATTTCCTTCTGTTATTTAAATGCAATAGCTTTTCCAATTAGAAAATGTTTTATCGAATGGGTTGCTACGTTCTAATGCTTGTTAATCTAAAGTGATACAACTCTTGTGTAGTAATAGGCATTTGTATGAGTTTTTCAACTAAATTTGTATATTTAGTATCATGCATGCCAATATATGAAGCATTTTTATCTATTATTAATACTTTGCTTGATGAGTTCTTGTGAGTTTTTCCAAACGGAGAGGCTTACTTCGGATGTTATTTTACAAGAGGAACTGAAAGCAATAGATTGGCATGAAGTAGATGCATATCCAGTGTTTTTAGATTGTAAGTCTTTATCACAAGAAGAGCATTTACAGTGTTTTGTAGATGCACTACATCGCAAAGTAACTCATAGCATGCAACGGTATGCTTATAATAACCCTATCGATAACATTTGTAAATTGAATATTCTTATTAAAATAGATAATGAGAAAAATCTTCATTTTAGCATTTCCTCCGATAGTTCCGTATATAAATCCGAAGATAATTTCCAACTTTTACATACTTATATTCAAGAAGGATTAGATTCACTACAGGTAATAGAGCCAGCATTAAAGCGTGGCATACCTGTTACTACAGAATTTGCATTGCCAGTAATCTTCGCTCAAGAAAACGAATAATTGCCGTATCTTTACCATTATGAAACAGGAACGAATTATTTTAGGAATAGATCCTGGAACTACCATTATGGGGTTTGGGTTAATACGTGTAGTAGATAAAAAAATGTCTTTTCTACAACTTAACGAATTACAATTATCTAAATACCCAGATCATTATGTTCGTTTGCGATTGATTTTTGAAAGAACCATAGAACTCATCGAAACCCATCATCCAGATGAGATTGCCATAGAAGCACCATTCTTTGGAAAGAACGTGCAGTCTATGCTAAAACTAGGTCGTGCGCAAGGTGTTGCAATGGCAGCTGGATTATCGAGAGATATTCCAGTAACCGAATATGCCCCAAAGAAAATAAAAATGGCAATTACCGGAAATGGAAATGCTAGTAAGATGCAGGTAGCAAAAATGTTGCAGAGTTTATTAGATTTAAAAGAACTACCTAAAAACTTAGATAGCACCGATGGCCTTGCAGCTGCAGTATGTCATTTTTTTAACACGGGTAGATCCGTTGGAAAAAAATCGTATTCTGGTTGGGGTGCTTTTGTAAAACAGAACGAAGATAGAATAGTTTAACTTATATGTTTGGAATCTATATTCACATCCCGTTTTGCAAACAAGCTTGTCACTATTGTAATTATCATTTCTCTACTACTCTCAAGCATAAAGTCCGTTTGGTAAAAGCCATTGGAAAGGAACTCATCTTACGTAAAGACGAATTACAAGGAGAAGCAAAGACTATTTACTTTGGAGGAGGAACTCCTAGTTTATTAAATGAAGAAGAGCTAAACTATCTTTTTCAAATAATATCAGAACATTATAAAATTGCCGAAGACGCAGAGATTACAATAGAAACAAATCCTGATGACTTAACAGAGGAAAAGTTGCAAATGCTTGCAAAAACGCCTATCAATAGATTGAGTATAGGGGTGCAGTCTTTTTATGATGCAGATTTAGTTTGGATGAATCGTGCGCATAATGCATCAGAGGCTATGAGTAGCTTACACCTCGCAAAAAAATACTTCCCTAATATTACTATAGATTTAATTTACGGGATTCCGCAAATGGACAATAAGCGTTGGGAGCAGACTTTAGATACGGCATTTCGGCTAAAAATACCTCATATTTCTTTTTATGCCTTAACTGTAGAACCAGACACTGCTTTAGAACGATTTATAGACAAGAAAAAAAGTCCTAAAGTTGAGGATGATCATGCTTATGCGCATTATCGTATTTTGCAACGAAAAGCTAAAGAGGCAAATTACCAGAATTATGAGTTTTCTAATTTCTCCAAAACAGGTTATTATTCACAGAACAATATGGCATATTGGTCTGGTAGAACATACTTAGGAATAGGGCCAGGAGCGCATGGATATAATGGTAAGCAAAGATGTTGGAATATAGCAAATAACCTCCTCTATGCTAAAAAACTAGAAGCAGGAGAGTTGGCACTAGAATGTGAAGAGCTATCGGTGTTTGATCAATATAACGAATATGTTATGACTCGCTTTCGTACCCTAAAAGGAATGTCTTTAGAAGTTTTAAAACAAAGATTCGGTAACGAATTATATCAATATGCTTTAGAACAAGCAAAAATGCATTTGCAAGCAGGAAGATTAGAAATAGCAGGAAATTATATGCGTGTTACAGAAGAAGGTAGATTTCAGACTGATGGTATGTCTGGTGATTTATTTTATGTGTAATAGTTAAATTTATAGTTTATTGCATATTAATTCCTAAATTTACGAATGAATTTCTAAAAAAATCATACCGTGAAAGCATCCATGAAACTAAACGGAAAAATCCTTACAGTAGATTTATCTCGGAATTTTGATTTGTCCATTCCTTTACAAGCATCTCCGAGCAACCCCTTGGCTTGGGGAGTAGAACAACCCATAATTAAACCTATAAAGTTAGGAGATTGGGTGGGTAAGGTGACAGAAGGTGCATCGGTAAACTTCAATACCATAGAATTTAGCCCACATGGTCATGGCACACATACAGAATGTATAGGGCATATCACTCCAGAATTTTATTCTATAAACCAACTTTTAAAAGAATTTGTTTTTTGTGCCGAAGTAATTTCTGTGGTTCCAGAAAATTTTGGGAAGGATTATCGTATTTCAAAAAAACAATTGATGAGTGCGATGAAAGGTGCCAAACCCACGGCATTAGTTGTTCGTACTATTCCGAATACAAAAAACAAGTTAGAGCGAAATTATACTGGAACAAATTGGCCATACCTAGAAGAGTCTGCCGCGGCATATTTAGCAGAAATTGGTGTGAAACATCTTTTAATCGATTTACCTTCGGTAGATAAAGAAAAAGATGGTGGAAAATTATTAGCTCACAAGGCGTTTTGGCGTTATCCAGAAAACCCTCGATACGATTGTACAATAACCGAAATGATATTTGTGCCTAATGAAGTAGAAGATGGCGCATACCTCTTGAACTTGCTTATCGCACCGTTTGAAAATGATGCTAGCCCAAGTAAACCAATATTATATCCGTTCTTGTAATCCAATAAGTGGATTTCTAACACTTATTTCCAATAGAGATTTGCTTAGCTTTGTAGAAATACTCTTTTATGTCAACAGCAAAAGAATTTTACAAACAACAATCTGAAATATATAAAGCTAATCGCAAGCGTATTCGTAAACAATTACTCGGAATTAGTCTTGCTAGGCTACTTGCTTTTATACTTATTGTTACTTCCGTTTTTTATTTTTTAGACCATCCGTTATATATCCTATTAACTGGAGTTCCTTTATTAGTGGTGTTTTTATGGCTTTTAGGTTGGTATGGCAAAAAGAAAGCTGCCGAACGATATGCATTACAGCGTATTAAGATAAATGAATTAGAGTTAAAAGCATTGGAAGGAGATTATAGTGCATTTGCAACTGGCGAGAAACATCGAGATGCTCTACATGCGTATAGCGAGGATATCGATTTATTCGGTGTTCGATCTTTTTTTCAATTTCTTAACCGAACTCAAACACAAGAAGGAGAAGCCTACTTAGCAAAATTACTTAAAGCAAATAATACCGATGAGGTTGTTGCAAAGCAAGAAGTAGTTAAAGAGCTAGCTGAAAAATCTGAGTGGCGACAAAACTTTATGACTACTGCATCTTTAATCGACTCCGAAGTTACCGTGGCTGCTTTAATCTCATGGTTTGCAAATTATGAGAAATTTACTAAGTCATATTTTAAATGGTTACCTAAACTATTTGCACTTGTAAGTATGGTAATCATTGTGTTGTTTGCACAAGAAATTGTGGGAGTTTACCTCTTTGTAGGTTGGCTTATTTTTGGCTTTGTATTTACTACCCGATTTCAAAAAGGTGTAGGTGAACTTTCCGATAAGCTATCTAAGAATCATGAATTGCTGGCTTACTATGCACAGCTTTTAGAACAAATAGAGCAAGCCGATTTTACATCGGATATTTTAAAGGAAAAGCAAAGCATTCTTCAACAAGACAAGAATGTTACGGCATCTAAAGAAATTGCAATCTTAGCTAGAAGACTTCAAAACTTAGAGCATGGTAGTAATTTAATAGTAAAAGTGTTTGGTAATGGTTGGTTTCTGTATGATTTATGGATGAGTTACCCCGTAGAGCAATGGATAAATCAGAATGCATCGAGAGTAGAAGCTTGGTTGGAAGTAACCGATTATTTTGAAGCACAAAATAGTCTATCAAATTTTGCATATAATCATCCAGAATATACATATCCAAAAATTGCGGATAAAGAGATTACATTTAAGGCAAAATCCCTCTGCCATCCGTTATTATTGCAAAAAGAAGCTGTGCCAAGTGATGTAGAAATTGGTAATGCGGAGTTTTTGATAATTACTGGAGCAAACATGGCAGGAAAAAGTACGTTCTTACGATCGGTCTCTTTAGCGATACTTATGGCTAATATTGGGTTGCCTATTCGAGCCGATGAGGTAGTGTATCAACCTATTCCTTTGCTAACTAGTATGCGAACCACCGACTCTCTTGAAGAAGAAACTTCTTACTTTTTTGCAGAACTGAAACGTTTACGATTTATAGTAGATAATTTAGAAAACCGAAAGTGCTTTGTAATCCTAGATGAAATTTTAAAAGGAACCAACAGCACGGATAAAGCGAACGGATCTATCCGATTTATAAAAAAACTTGTCGCTATGCATGCTACAGGTATGGTTGCAACACATGATTTAAGTTTATGCGCGATAGCAGATGAAATGCCACAAGTTAAAAATTATTTTTTTGACACACAGATAAAAGATGACGAGCTCTATTTTGATTACCGATTGAAGCCGGGAATATGCAGCGATAGAAATGCTACTTTCTTATTGGAGAAAATGAAAATCGTAGATTAATGGATTCGTTTACGCAAATAGTTTTAGGTGCTGCCGTTGGCGAAGCTGCATTAGGAAGACGAGTAGGAAATAAAGCGATGCTTTATGGTGCAATTGCTGGTACAATTCCAGATTTAGATGTACTGAGTGGTTATTTTGTAGATACGGTTACCGCATTGGAAATCCATCGAGGATTAACGCATTCTCTTTTATTTTCTGTATTGGGTGGATTGCTTTTTGGTTGGCTTGTTTCTCTATGGGAAAAACGAGCTAATTGGAAACAATGGTCCTGGCTATTCTTTTTGGGTTTTATTACACATTCTTGGTTGGATGCACATACTAGTTGGGGAACACAAATTTTCTGGCCCTTCGGATATCAAATCTCCTTTAGGAATATTTTTGTTATCGATCCGCTTTATACCATTCCGTTTGCTGTTTTCTTATGGTTAGCTTGGCGTTCACCCGCAGGTTCTATAAAAAGATTAAGGTATAATTGGTGGGGAATTGGCATAAGTAGTGCTTACATGTTACTTACCATTATTTTGAAATTTGTTACTTACGATAAGTTTATAAAAGCCTTAGAACAACAGAATATTACATACACTTCTGTTCAAACAAAACCTAGTCCTATGAATACCATTCTTTGGACTGCAAATGTAGAAACCGAAGACGCTTTTTTAATCGGAGATTATTCTTTTTTTGATACAGAGCCTATTGTATTTTACTCGCATCCTAAAAATCACGAGTTGTTATCCGATTTAAAAGACAATAAAGATGTGCAGCGGTTGATTAAAGTGACCGAAAATAAATATACCGTGTCGGAAAAACAAGGAGACTTATATTTAAATGATTTGCGATTTGGGATGATAAGTGTAAGGCAAGATGGAGATAAATATGCTTTTAGTTTTTTATTAAAACCTACAGAAGATGGCGTCTTGATTACCGAAGAAGTAAAAGATAGAGAGGATGCTAAAAAAATGATGTCCGATTTATGGAACAGGTTACTTGGTAAGCAAATCTAGATAAATCGGAATATATTTGTAAGACTTATAAACCTATGCTTATGCGAAAATTCTTATCGATTCTTATTTTTTCTACTTTTTTATTATTTGCATGTTCTTCAGAATCGGATTCCGACTCTAATGAAGAGCAGATTAGATATATTAATCCACCAGAATGGATTATAGGAGCGTGGAATGCATTAGAAGATAGTACAGAGGTAGAGCAATGGATTTTCTCTAGTGACGATGTTGTAATGATAAAAAACGATGTGATTATTAGTCAGCGTCGACAAGTTGAAGGATACCAGAATGCTGGGCATCATGTAGAGACAGAAGAAGTAATAGAGGAGGATTTGTATAGTATTACTTTCTATTTTCCGTACGATGAAGTAACTTATAGTTTTGAGAAAGAGCAGGAGAATACCATAATTTGGATAGAGAAAACAGCGACCTATTCAAAAAATTAGACTGGTAGTTTCAAATGAAAAAAGTCCACTATAGGTAGTGGACTTTTTTCGTTATATATCCTTTAGGAAATTATTTCTTGCTCATTTCTGTAAAATGCTGGAAGAAGTGAGGAATCGTTTCAATTCCTTTTAAGAAGTTCCATACACCAAAGTGTTCGTTAGGAGAGTGAATAGCATCGCTAGCTAGTCCGAAGCCCATTAAAATAGCTTTGCTCTCTAGTTCTTCTTCAAATAATGCTACAATTGGAATACTTCCACCACTTCGCTGTGGAATAGGAGTTTTGCCAAAGGTATCTTCATAAGCTTTCTCCGCAGCTTTGTAACCTATATGATCAATTGGAGTAACATAAGCTTGACCGCCATGATGTGGCTTCACTTCTACAGTAACACCTTTTGGAGCGATAGATTCGAAATGTTTTTTAAATAGCTCTGTAATTTTCTCCCAGTTTTGATTTGGTACTAAACGCATGCTTATTTTTGCATAAGCTTTACTTGGTATAACTGTTTTAGCTCCTTCACCTGTATAGCCACCCCAAATTCCATTTACATCTAAAGTAGGACGTATAGAAGCACGTTCATCGGTAGTATAACCTTTTTCACCATATACCGCATCGATATCCAATGCTTTTTTGTAATCCTCTAAATTGAACGGTGCTTCGGCCATTTTCTCACG
>JAJYTI010000102.1 GCA_021793135.1 Bacteroidota bacterium | reverse complement strand
ATATAAGACGTATTTATGTCTTAATTCATAAGGCAGTTATACTAAATATTATTTAGCATAACTGCCTTATTACAAATTTAATACTCTCAATACTTTTATGGCAAAAATTTTTCCTTTTCAAGCAGTTCGTCCAACTCGTGATAAAGTAAATCTAATAGCGGCACGACCATATGATAGTTATACACCAGACGAAAGAGCCTCGCGATTACGTGATAACCCCTACTCTTTTCTGCACATTGTAAATCCTGGATATAAATATCAAAAAGAAAATACCACCGAGCAAGAACGCTATACAATGGTGCGAAATCGTTATTTAGAATTTAAAGAAGAAGGACACTTTATTCAAGATGAAAAACCCTGCTTTTATATATACAAACGAGTAAGTAATGATGGACATACAGCTAGAGGTATTATAGCTGCTACTAGCATTGAAGAGTATGAAAACAATATCATTAAAAAACACGAAGATACTTTAGTAGAACGTGAAAAATTATTTAAAGAATACATTCATACAGTAGGTTTTAATCCAGAACCTGTGCTACTCACCTATCCAGACAACGATACATTAACCAGTCTCTTGGAAGAAATCATGAAGTCACGTGCCGAGTATGAGTTTACCACTACATACCGAGACACACACTATCTATGGAATGTAGACAATCCTGAAATTGTTGATGCGATAAAGACAGAATTTAAAAATATAGATTCGTTATATATCGCCGATGGACATCATAGAACGGCATCGGCCTATGAATTATATAAATTAAAAAAAGAAGAAAACAAGAAGCATACTGGAAACGAAGTGTATAACTTTTTTATGAGTTATCTTATTCCAGAAAGCGACTTAAAAATATACGAATTCAATCGCCTTATTAAAGACTTAAATGGATTGAGCAACGAAGAATTTCTTATAAAACTTGATGCTGTCTTTAAAATCGAAAACAAAGGACTAGAATATTACAAACCATTAAAGAAAAATCACTTTAGTATGTATTTAAATGGTAAGTTTTATTCTTTAAGTTTAAGAAAAAACATCTATACTGCAAACAATGCAATGGAAGCACTAGATGCTCAAATTTTGTATCATACTGTATTAAATCCTATATTAGGAATTGAGGACGTTCGTAACGATAAAAGAATTAACTACGCACATGGCAAGAATGATATGGCATATGTGCAGTCTATGGTAGATGCAGGCGAATATAAAGTAGGTTTTGGACTTTTACCTGTTACTACTGGAGAAATTAAGAATGTAGCCGAAGAAGGATTAACAATGCCTCCAAAAACTACTTACATCGAACCTAAGTTACGTAATGGAATCACCATATACGAATATTAATAATTACTATTAAATGACTGATCAAGAAGTGAATATCGATAAAAACATTAGAGAAATTAAAAGGAGCTTACCAGAACATGTAACTCTTGTTGCTATATCTAAAACCAAGAGCAACGAGGCTATAATGGAAGCATATGAAGCAGGACAACGTATTTTTGGTGAAAATAGAGTTCAAGAGTTGGAAGTTAAACAACCAGATTTACCAAAAGATATTCAATGGCACATGGTGGGACATTTACAACGCAATAAAGTAAAATATATAGCTCCGTTTATAAGTATGATTCATGCTGTAGACACTCCAAGATTACTTAGAGAAATAAATAAACAAGCTAAAAAAAATGACCGAGTAATAGATTGCCTATTACAATTGAAAATTGCTGAAGAGGACACTAAATTTGGAATGGATGCTACTCAAATAAAAGAAATCCTTGCTAGTGAAAATTATAGCCAATACGAAAACGTACGTGTTCGCGGATTAATGGCAATGGCTACCTTTACAGATGATAAAGACCAAGTAAATAGAGAGTTTAAGACCATTCATAATTTATATAAAGATTTAAAAGATCCTTATAACTTCGATATACTATCTATCGGTATGAGTGGCGACTACCCTATTGCAATCGAAAATGGAAGTACCATGATTAGGGTTGGAAGTGCAATCTTTGGTGACAGAGAATAAAAATCATCTTAAACCCTTGTAAAATTTATTATACAAGGCGTTAAACTAATCAGATATGACGATATACCAATCGAGCATAGGTATATTTGTTTTCTCATGAAAATAGACCATTAAACGCATGTATGCAATTCTAGATATAGAAACCACTGGAGGAAAATTCAACGAAGAAGGAATAACAGAAATAGCAATTTATAAATTTGACGGACATGAAATTGTAGATCAATTTGCTAGTCTTATAAATCCAGAAAGAAAAATACAACCATATGTTGCAAACCTCACTGGTATTAATAATAACATGCTACGCAATGCCCCTAAATTTTATGAGGTTGCTAAACGTATCGTAGAAATTACAGAAGGTTGCATCTTAGTAGCGCATAATGCTAAATTCGACTCTAGAATATTGGCAACGGAATTTCGACGTCTAGGTTATGAGTATAAGCGCAAAAGCATTTGCACAGTACAATTATCTAAACAACTATTACCGGGGATGCCCTCTTATAGTTTAGGAAAGCTAACTAAATCTTTGGGAATTCCTTTAAAGGATCGCCATCGAGCACAAGGCGATGCATTAGCTACTGTTACATTATTTAAATTACTACTAAGCAAGGATACTAATAAAGCAATTGTAAAATCACATATATTAGACAGAGGAGAAACTCCTAGTGTTAAAAGAGCTAAACTACTTACTTTATTAGAAAACGTTCCTACAGAAACAGGAGTATATTATTTACATAATAGTTCTGGAAACATCATATTTATAGGGCATGGAAAGAATATGCGTAAAAAAATAAATCAACATTTTACAAGCAATTCTCCAAAGTACAAAAAGCTTCAGAAAGAAGTAAAAGAAGTGAGTTATGCTCTTACTGGAAATATGCTCATTGCTGCACTGAAAGAAGATGAAGATATTAAAAGTAATAAACCAAAATTTACTAGAAGAAGTACCAAAGCATTATTCCCATATCAATTAATACAACAAAAAGATACAGAGGGATATTTATGTCTCGATGTAGAAAAAGTAGATTTAAGAAAACGACCATTAATGACTTTTCAGAGTCTTAATGTAGCAAGACAGAATTTACTAAGAATAACAGAAGAGTTTAATCTTTCGCCTATAAAGAATGGCTTAAGACAAATAAAAATGTCTGAACCTATAAAAGATGCTCCTAGAGAATATAACAAACGTGTACGAGCCTTTCTAAAAGAATATATTGAAAAAAGGCAAACACATTTACTTATAGATAAAGGTAGAGAAGTCGGTGAACACAGTGTTATTTTAATAGAAAATGGTATTTATAAGGGTTATGGATTTTACACACTTAATCATCAAATAACAGAGCCAGAAATTTTTGAAAAAATTCTAGTTACTCCAAAAAACCAACGTTATGCTAGGCATATCATCGATTCCTATTTAATGAAAAATAGTGTTCAAAAAATTCTTCCTTCACCAACTAGAAAACAATAATACATACTATGTCTAATTTGGCAACTCATACCCCTGTTTTAATAAATGTTGTAGGCCCTACCGCTATTGGCAAAACCAAGCTCGCAATAGAGTTGGCAAACCATTTCCACACAGAAATTATCTCGGCCGATTCTAGACAATTTTATAAAGAATTAAGTATTGGTACGGCAGCCCCAGACGCAGAAGAATTAGCAGCAGCTACACATCACTTCATCCAAAATCGAAGTATAACGGAAGATTATAGTGTAGGTGCTTATGAGAAAGATGTAATAGAAAAATTGAAATATCTATTCCGTAAATATCCCGTAGTTATTGCTGTAGGTGGCTCGGGATTATATATAGATGCAATCAATAAAGGTTTAAATTACTTTCCTAAAGTAGATCCTAAAATCAAAAAAGAGCTGGCCGAACAATATTCTAAATTAGGCATCGAATATTTACAGAATGAACTTAAAAAGCTAGACCCAGAATATTACGAAAAAGTAGATATACATAACCATACTCGATTATTACGTGCTCTAGAAGTTAGTAAATCAAGTGGAAAGCCTTATTCAAGCTTTTTAGGACAAGAGTTAGAACCAAGATTTTTTAAAAGTGTTTACATTGGATTAAATGCCGATAGAGAGCTATTATATAATCGAATAAACAAACGTGTAGATATTATGATGCAGAATGGTTTATTAAACGAAGTTAAGTCCGTCATAACATATCGAGATCACAATGCTCTGCAGACTGTGGGATATAAAGAACTGTTTTTGCATCTAGATGGAAAAATCACTTTAGATAAAGCTATTGAGGAGATTAAGAAAAACTCTAGACGTTATGCCAAACGACAGCTTACGTGGTTTAAGCGTAATCCAGAGACAATCTGGGTAGATTACAATTTGGATTTCTCTCAGGTATTAGAAAAAGTAAAAAGTGCCCTGTAAATTAATACAGAGCACTTTTTAACACTTAAACATTCCTTTTTACTGATCTACCTCACTATAAACAACCAAACGGAATCCTTCTCCGTGGATATTTACAATTTCTACATCATCATCTTTACTTAAGTACTTACGCAACTTAGCAATATATACGTCCATACTACGAGAGGTGAAGTAGTTATCATCTCTCCAGATTTTGGTAAGTGCTAATTCACGTGGCATCAAGTCGTTTTTATGTAGCGCCAGCATTCGTAATAAGTCATTTTCTTTAGGAGACAATTTTATTGGCTCCTCATCTTTATATGTTAAGAAACGAAGTTTTGAGTTCAGGAAGAAGTTTCCAATATTAAACTCAAATTGTTTACTATCTGCGATAGATTCTGTAGCTTTTCTTTGAATTATAGCTTGAATCTTCATTAATAATACTTCGCTATCAAAAGGTTTATTTAGGTAATCATCTGCCCCAACTTTATATCCTTTTAGCACATCTTCTTTCATAGATTTTGCTGTTAAGAATATGATAGGGATTTCTTCATTTCTATCTCTAATTTCTTTCGCTAGAGTAAACCCGTCTTTATATGGCATCATAACATCTAAAATACACAAATCGAAGTCATCTTTTTTAAACTTTTCGAATCCTTCCATTCCGTTTTTAGCATGTGTAACGTCGTAATCATTCATCGCCAAATAATCTTTCAGTACAGTTCCAAAGTTTGGATCGTCTTCGACGAGTAAAATCTTTTTGTTTTTAGTTTCCATAGTTTATGATATTAAGTGTAATTTCAAAATAAATGTGCTTCCTTTTCCTTTTTCACTTTCTACTTGTATAGTAGCATCGTGTTCATCTAGGATGCGTTGTACATAGGCTAGTCCTAAACCATGCCCTTTTACATTATGGATGTCTCCACTTGGTTCTCTATAAAATTTATCAAAAATCTTATTGAGCGCATGTTTGTCCATCCCTATTCCTTGATCGCGAATCTTAACTATTAAATAGTTTTTTAGATTCTCGGTATAAATGTCAATTTTGGGTGCGCCTTCTGAATATTTCACGGCATTGTCCAATATATTGACAATTACATTGGTCATATGTGTATCGTTTACTAATACTCCCGATTGTAATGCACCAAAATGCGTTTGGATATATCCTCCTCTATCTTCAACAATTAATTCTACATGCGAAATTGCATCTTGAATTAAATCATGCAGTTCTAGCCTTTCTTTAGGTAAGTCTAATTCGTTCTTCTCCAACCTTGAAATGCGTAGAACATTCTCTACCTGAGCTAGCATTCGCTTATTTTCTTCGCGTACCATGTTTAAGTACTTCTCCATAAACTGCTCATTATTACGAACTTTAGGGTTGTTCAATGCATCTAATGCTAAGTTTATAGTAGAAATTGGCGTCTTTAACTCGTGGGTCATATTGTTTACAAAGTCGGTTTTTATTTGTGCTAATTGGCGTTGTCTAAATATTTGTGACAAGGCGCTTCCATAAGCTAATAAAATCACCGCTGTAAACACTATAGTGAGTATGATCATTCCAATCATCGAACCAAGAACTTCCTTTCCTTTTTCAGGAAAATTCACATATAGTTCATAGTTCGTATTCATCGTTTTATTAACAAACAACGGCACTTTATAGGTCTTTTCTGCATCCATATAAAAGCCATCTGAACGTACATTTGTAGCAAAATTGTTATCAAAAACAGCAAAATCATATGGTGTTCGGATGCTTAATGCATCTAGTTCGTCCTTGATTACTTGATCTATCTCTTCCGCTGTTACCCTTTGATGTATGGGCATTTTTGAAAGCGTGTTAGAGAGTACATCTTCTATTTGCTTACGTTCATAATCTCGTAGTCTGTCAAAAACCTCATCAATACTTTGTGTTTGACTTCCATCTACAGTGCTGAACTGTTTTGTTACAATCTTGTTGTTTGTAAGCCTTTTAAATTCAATACTGTCTGTTGTTGCATCCAAAAAATCGGATGTCAACTTATAATTTTCTTCTAATACACCATCCTGAAAAATATAGGTTTCTGTATTATCTTCATCGTGGATGGTATATATGAGCTCTGATAATCTTACATTGTCAGGTTTATCGACACTATCTACTAATGCACTAGATAAAGTGTACCAATGATCTATTTCCTTAAGTTGAATTTCTTTTGCTACAGAAACTAGAACTTGGCGAACATTTAATGTAAATTGCTCTTCTTTAGTTTGATAGGCATTTACAATCCAATATACTTGAACTGATATTATACCTAACAATGACAATGTCATCAAAGCTATTAATATCCCAAAGAGCTTTTTATTCATAAACTCAAATTTAGTATTTTAACAATTAGCAAACTGATGGTTTAACCAAAGCTTAACAAGTTTTATATAAAGTATAAGAATTTGGTTTTATATAAGGATGGAATGCAGATTTTTAACTTGTTCTTTTGTTTCTTTCAAGTCGTTATTTTTTATAATATAATCTGCCAAGGGAATTTTTTTAGAATCGGGCCACTGATTGTTTATACGCTCTATTACCTTCTCTTTAGTTACTTTGTCGCGATTCATAACACGAGCTATACGCTCTTCTTCATCGGCAATTACTAAAATCGTTTTATCGCAACGCATATTGCTCCCATTCTCAAAAAGTATAGCTACTTCCTTTATACAATAGGGGGCATTTTGTTTCTTTTTCCAACTTTGAAAATGCTCTTCTACGCGCGGATGAACAATTTGATTTACTTTTTGTAATAGAGCCGAATCATTGAAGATTTTATCGGCCATATACTTTCTATCTAATTGATTATTTTTATAGACCGAATCTCCTAATAAGGATTGTAATTCTTTACGGATTATAGGAGAAGTATGCATAAGTTCTTTAGCCTCTATATCGGCTATATAAATTGGTATACCGTATGATTCAAACATACGAGCAACTGTGGTTTTTCCACTTCCTATTCCTCCAGTTAATCCTATTGTTTTCATTTAAAAATCAAATAATCTATCGTTGTTTCACTTAACTTTGTATTGAACGCTTGATTAGGTGTTTCACTAATTTCTGCATGAAGCACCCCATCTTCCTCATTACGCTTATTATAATCACAAATCACTTTAAAATCTCCTTCTGCAATAGAATTATATTCTTCTATATCTACATCTGTTGTCAATGTGAGTACTTCTGGAATCAACATGAGTGTAATATGATTCGGCTTATTAATAACAGTAATGGGTATCTGAAGGTTTTTTTGAGTGTACTCCATAACATCTATTGTTGCAGTAACCTCTTCTAAATCTAAAAATGTCTTTTCGTAATTTGGCACTTTCAGTTTAAGCTTTTTATTTTGACTTTTATTTATATTCTTAGCCTCCCACTTTACCGTATATACATAATCGATGCTATCC
>JAJYTI010000101.1 GCA_021793135.1 Bacteroidota bacterium | reverse complement strand
ATAATTAGAATGGTAGATGGTAAACAACAGATAAATACTTAGATTTAAAGCCAAAAAAATCAAGAACTTCTATTTAACTCTATGGTTATAACAAAGAATATTTGTAGTTTTCGATACTATTTAATGGGTTTCTTTATTTTTTTTGGTAAAACAAAATTTTACAAGTTGGAACTGATTAAACCTCATCCTAAGAAATAACTTATAAAAAATTCGTATATGCCTATTCGCATCTTAATCCCAACAGACTTTTCCAAAAACGCTCGTAATGCCATCGATTATGCTGTATCATTATTCGAAGGAGAGGTCTGTGAATTCTATTTTTTACACATCTACTTCCTCCCTGGTTATTCCAAAGAGAATTTCTTTAGTCCAGAGCCCAGCAATGAAGATTTAATAAAAAGAAAAGAACAAGCTGAATTGGCATTAGAGCGTTTTAAAAAAAGAATGAAAAACTATACCACAAACAACAATCATGAATTGCATTTTCTAAATGAATTTGGAAGCTTTTATGAAGTTATACAACGTGTAGTAAATGAAAAGAAGATTCGGCTTATCATTATGGGCACACATGGAGAATCTGATAGTAAAACGGTTATTTTGGGTAGTAATACCGTAAACGTAATGGAAAAAATCAGAAATTGCCCTACATTAGCAATCCCTTCTAATATAAAATATAAAGCTCCAAACGAAATTGTTTTACCAACAAGTTTTCGAACAGATTATAAGCAAAAAGAATTAGATATTTTAACTACAATTGCAAAGCTTACAAAAGCACCAATTAGAGTACTACATGTACAGAAAAGAAAAATAATGGTAGAATCTAGACGTAAAAACAAAGAGATACTAGATTCATATTTAAAAGACTCCATTTATACTCACCATACACTTTATGACGTGGATTTAAAAACAGCTGTACAAGCATTTGTGCAAAGTAGAGAAAGTGAAATGATTGCATTTGTTAATAAAAAACACAACTTCTTCGGTAGTGTTTTTTCTAATCCGATGGTAAAAGAATTAGGTAGACACACCAATGTTCCTTTATTAGCCATGCATGATATTAAAGAATAAAAAAGCTGTTTCTCGTACGAGAAACAGCTTTGAAGCAACTATAGATAAATAGAACTATTTCTTTATAAAACGTTTTATTACTTTAAGTTCATCAATTTTAAACACTACCAAGTACACCCCATTTTGTAAATGAGAAACATCATAATTAATTTCTTCTGATGAAATTATTCCGTGGTCTAAAGTTTTACCTTCATAATCTAATATAACAAACTCTGTTGCCAGTGGCGCATTAAAATATATCTGACTAGATGAAGCAGTAGGATATACTTTTATTGTACTATCCAATTCAAAGTCATTCACATTTAAAGTGATATTACTCAATATCGGATACCCATCATTTTCATTAGGGTCTATAGTCCAGATTGATTCACTATCAGCATTTAGCAATGCAACAAAATCGTTTGTTTTCATTTCTTCGGTAGTTTTTCCTATTACCTCCAAATCACTTTCGGGGTTTGATGAACCTATTCCATCTTCAATTAGACTAGTCTCATTATTGAAGTATACATTTATAACTTCAGTCTCTTGTATTACTTCTCCAATACTTGCTCCCACATCTTCTACCCCATCTACACTACCTGTAGAATAACAATTTTCTATAAGCGCATTGATTTCTGGTGCACCATATAGACCACCTACTCGGATACCACTTCCTACAACATCTGCTCTAGAATAACTATTTCGAAGAATGTTTGTTGTATTCGGCATTGGAGGAAAATTCCAAGTACAATACCCTACTAATCCACCAACAATATTATCACCTACCACCAATCCTTCGGAATAGGATTCTTCGATTAATGTAGTATCCCATGCTGTACCAACAAGCCCCCCTATTTGATCACCTCCATGCACTTCACCACTGAAAGAGCTTTTAATCACACTTGAACCAGTTAATAATCCTCCAACAAGCCCTCCACCGATTCCGCCATCCCAGCCTCCATCGTATAAAACATATCCTTCTACAACATGACAATTATCTATATGACTATCGGTAGATAAATTTGCTACCAATGCTCCTACTGTACTTTGTCCATATACTCTAGCTTTTTCAATTATTAAATTTTTAAATGAAGCTGATAAAACCGAACCAAATAACCCGACAAAATCTGAGGTGGGCATATTTATGTATAGATTCGAAATCACATGATCCTGCCCATCTAATTCTCCTTTAAAAGAATTCTCTATATTTAACCCTATAGGTTGCCATAAATGCTCTCCTAAATCGAGATTACTCGTCAATCGAATAGATTTATTTTCAAAATCTTCACCATTTGCAACAAGTACAGAAAGTCCAGCAAAACCTTCTGCATTATCAATTTCAAAATCATTTAAACTAGCATCATACCAACTAGTATCGGCGTAATCCGTCCAATCGGTTTCTGGTAAATCTTGAGCAATTAGCTGGTTCATAAATAGAACACAGGTAATTAATAGTAATTTTTTAAGCATATACTTAATTTTAAAGTTAAAAATCTCTCAAACATAACAAGAAATACACAACATTTTACTTCATATTATCAGAAACTGGAATTCCGAATCCTTTAAAACTAATGTGCACTAGTCTCTCATTTTTTTGTAAGTTTGGAAAGCTATGGTTTTCGCATAATTCTTAACAAGCGACAACCAACTTTACTAAACCTTAAACAACAAACATTTATCAATGAAAAAAATACAAAATTACGTTACAGGACAATGGATTGAAGGAACAGGCGACGGAGTTCCTATGTATGACGCTGTAACAGGTGATGTAGTTGGATTGAGTGACACGACGGGGTTAGATTTTTCAGAAATATTACAATACGGACGTGTTAAAGGCGATGCACTTCGCAAAATGACCTTCCAAGAACGCGGATTAATGCTTAAAGAATTAGCCTTATATCTCACAAAAAGAAAAGAACAATTTTATGAACTTAGTTATCGTACGGGTGCTACGCGTATCGATAGCTGGATAGATATAGAAGGTGGATTTGGAAACCTATTTGCTAATGCTTCATTAAGACGTGAATTTCCTGCACAATCTTATTACGTAGAAGGAGAGCCTATTGATCTATCTAGAGGCGGAAAATTTATGGGGCACCACATTATGGTTCCTAAACAAGGTGTAGCTATACATATAAATGCATTTAACTTCCCAGTTTGGGGAATGCTTGAAAAATGTGCTGTAAACTGGATGGCTGGAATGCCTGCTGTTGTAAAGCCAGCAACCAACTCTTCTTTCTTGACAGAAGCGGTAGTTCGTTGTATTATAGATTCCGGAATTTTACCAGAAGGTGCTTTGCAACTTATCGCAGGATCGGCACGAACAATTTTGGACGATGTAACTTCACAAGACGTAGTTACTTTCACAGGATCGGCAGAAACAGGAAGGCTGCTTAAAGCACATCCAAGAATCATTGAAGAAGCTGTACCTTTTACCATGGAAGCAGACTCACTTAATGCTTGTATTTTAGGTCCAGATGCTACACCAAATACACCAGAATTCAAATTATTTATTCGAGAAGTACGAAACGAAATGACTGTAAAAAGCGGTCAGAAATGTACAGCAATACGTAGAGCAATTGTACCAGAACATTTAATGGATGATGTACAAAAGGCACTCGCCGAATCTTTAGATAAAGTTACTATTGGTGATCCTCGCCTTAAAGAAGTACGTATGGGAGCTCTGGTTAGCAAAGATGAAGAAGCTCAAGTAAAGAAAAAAGTACGTGAACTAGCTACTGAATCTGAAATAGTTTATGGAAACCTAGATGAAGTAAATCTAGTAGGAGCTGATGCAAAAAAAGGCGCCTTTATGAGTCCTATACTTATGCGTAACGACAAACCATTTGAAAATAAAATGGCACATAACACAGAAGCTTTTGGACCAGTATCCACTATAATGCCCTACAAAGATTTGGACGAAGCAGTAGAACTCGCTAAAATGGGGAATGGTTCATTAGTAAGCTCAGTTGTTACTAACGATAATAACTTCGCTAGAGATTATACAGTAAATGCCGCATCGCATCACGGACGAATCCTAGTAGTAAATAGAGAAAGCGCAAAACAAAGCACAGGTCACGGTTCTCCATTACCATACCTAATTCACGGAGGTCCAGGTAGAGCAGGCGGTGGCGAAGAAATGGGAGGTATGCGAGGCATAAAACACTACATGCAACGTTGTGCAGTACAGGGCTCTCCTACTACTCTAACAGAAGTTACTGGAATCTACCAACCTAATAGTGATTATAAAGAGACTCCTTTACATCCATTCCAATACCATTGGGAGGATATAAAACCAGGTATGTCTTTAAAAACACATAAACGCACCGTTACAGATACCGATATTATAAACTTTTCTAATTTAACGTGGGATCATTTCTATGCTCATACCGATATTACTTCTTTAGACGGAAGTATATTCGAACATAGAACCGCCCATGGATACTTTATTATTTCTATGGCAGCAGGATTATTTGTATATCCGAACAAAGGTCCAGTAGCTGCAAATTATGGAATAGATGAATGCCGATTCTTACGACCTATTTATCATAACGACACACTATATGTTAGGCTTACATGTAAGGAAAAACGTGATAGAGAACATAAAGGAACAGAACACCCAAGTGGTGTAGTTTCTTGGTATGTAGAAGTTTTCGATCAAGAAGATGAACTTGTTGCAATTGCAACCATTCTAACGATGGTACAAAAACGTCAAGAAACCTTTGTGGAAATGACAGATGCAAAAATTGAAGAATGCTTAACTAAACTTAAAGAAGATGCAAAACCTAAATGGGGAATTATGACTCCTCAACATATGATAGAGCATCTAGAATTTACATATAAAATTGCCTCAGGAGATATCCAAGATTTTGAAGTAGCAACACCTGAAAAGATTTTAGACAAAGTACATGCTAGTCTATACGATTTTAAAAAGTTACCTCATAATTACAACTTCCCATTACTGGAAGAAAACAAATTGGAAGAACTTCAACATCCGGATTTAGATACAGCGAAGAAGAAACTTCTAGAAGCTAGAGCTAAATATATTACTTACTTTAAAGAGAACCCAAAGGCAATCCTTAAAAACTTAGTATATGGTGATATGAATAAGTACGAATGGTATTTATTAGAACGTAAACACTTAAATCATCACTTTGAACAATTTGATGTATTGTAAGAATAAAAATTTTCATAATACAAAAATCCCTTCTTTACCTAAAGAGGGGATTTTTTATTTATCCTCTAGTAAGCCAACCTCTTCTACTTGCTGTAGCAATTGCATAAGGGGTAATCCAAAATAAAGCGAAGGTATACAATACGCTATAAGTATATGCCCAGAAAGATTTTTCCCAACTATAACGTTTAGCATAAAATAACGCTGGAAAACTAGAAAACACTAAAATCCCAAAAAACGTAGCACTGAGAAATAGAATTGGATGTGTAATTATAAAGTAAAGCATAAACAATGTAAATGGATAGCTCATCAGTAAGGTCTGTGCTTGATTTAAAAACAATAATCTAGGTCCAAACCTAGATTGTTTTCTATAATTACCGAACACATATTTACCCATCGCCAAAGTCTCTCGTACGTTACTCCTACCCCACCTTATAAACATTTTACACAAACCTTTATACGATTCGGGAACATTAGTATATGCATTTGCATGCCTCTGAAATAAAACATTATATCCTTGTTTTAATATCATATTTGTCATAGCACGATCTTCTCCTATATCCGATGGTTTTCCCATAAAAGTTTGATTAATCCAATCGTCTAAACAAGCAAAAACAGCTTCACTTCTATAGGCAGCTAGTGCTCCTGGAGTACATAATACGGAGTTTAAAGAACTTTGTGCTGCACGTACAAATTCAAAGCTTAAAGCAAAACTCACGTCTAACATTTGTGGTATAAAAGCCTTATGCGTATTTAATACTCGTATATTCCCTGCTACTGCACCACAATTTTCATCTACAATGAACGGACTTAATAGTAATCGCAATGTGTTTATATCTACAATAGAATCACTATCCACAGTAACAAAAACTTCACCTTTACCAATATTGAAGCCTCTATATAAAGCATGACGTTTACCCATATTTTTGGGCTGCTGAAGAATAAGGACACTATCTCCTAAATATTTCTTAGCTTCTAAAAGCCAAAACCAAGTATCATCTTTACTACCATCATCAATAGCAATTAATTCTAATTTCTCTTTTGGATAGTCACTGTTTGCTAGACTTAATAGCGTATCATACACTTGTTTCCCTTCATTATAAGCAGGGACAATTACAGTACAGGTAGGCAATTCAGCATTCGAAACAGAATCAATATTTTTATATTTAAAATAACGGTATACAATATAAATAAAGAAGAAAATTTTATAAAATAATATCCCCGTAGCTACATATAAAAACACTTTCCCGATAGTTGTTCCTAAACGTTCTGTTCTAAAATTGGCATATTCTATATCCATTGAAAAAAACAAAACAGTTGCTCCTATCAAAATCAGAAAAGTCATTAACAAAGTAACAACACCTGAAAAACTGATTTTACTATTTAAATTAAACTTTGCCTTCATTATTAATTTTTACGTACATAAAAGTAAATCACATTACTTATAACTATACATCAAGTGTTGTGCCCTAATTCAATTAACTGATAATCAGCTATATATATTAAATTAAAAAAGAAAAGTGTATAACAAAGTATCACTATTACAAATAAGACTATACATAAAGCTCGATATGATACGCAATAACAAAAAGATATAAAATTCATAAAATCAAGATTTTAAAATGATTTTGAATATATTGTAGTTATATTTTGGATTATTATTAACTATTAGATAATTATATTTGCTCGGAATTAGGGAGAAAAAAACTAAAACTCAAATATCATGTCACAAAAAAAGATTTTCGAAGCTAGCCCAGAAAGCAAAGCTAAAGCAAAGCAATTGAGATTATTTGCTATTCTATCTTGGCTAATCGCTATGGCAGGTCAAGTATTTGCTATTTTAAAATTAATACACGATGAAACTCTAGTTTGGTTAATCGTTGCTATAGTAGTAATTCTAGCTCTCGCGATTACTGGCTCCTTGTTATGGAAAAAAGCAAATAAGCTCGATCCTGCATCGGAACAACAGAAAGTAAAGTTCTTCATTCAAAATCAATTAGGCGCCATAATGGGAGTGCTTGCTTTCTTACCATTAGTCATTTTTATTTTTATGAATAAAGATGCAAGTAAGAAAACAAAAGGTGTTGCTGGATCTATTGCTGTTGTTGCGTTATTGGTTGCTGGAATTGTTGGTATTGAGTTTGATCCAGCATCTATAGAAAAGTATACAGAACAAATTAATCAACAGACAGACTTAGTCGAACAATTAAACAACGGAAATAACCATGTTTATTGGACACCATCTGGAAATAAATTACACCTTTACGACGATTGCCACACTATAAAAAACAGTAATGTAAGTGATGGAACTGTAAAACAGGCATGGGAAGCTAGAGGAATTGATAATAACGAAGTTTGCCAGTTTTGCATGAATCGTTCTGCAAAAGAAAAAGAACTTAATTTAGATGAAATATTAAATAATGTAAGTTCTGATATTATCGAGGAATAATTCTATATTCAATCTATTATTAAAAACCGTTTATATACTTCAGTATAAACGGTTTTTTTCATTTTCAAAATTATAAAACCTACTTAATAATCATAAAATAGTATTGTGTTTAAATATTATTTCAATCTACTAAACTTAATGTTACAATGCATTTTACATGCAAATACACTAATTTCCTCCTACTTTAACAG
>JAJYTI010000100.1 GCA_021793135.1 Bacteroidota bacterium | reverse complement strand
AGAAAGTTCCATTGATTATGGGAGGTCATGAACATTTTAATATGTTAGTACCAACTAGTAATGGAACCATAGCCAAAGCCGATGCTAATGCTAAAACAGTATATGTGCACACTATTCAATATAATCTAGATACTAAAGAAACTAATGTCTATTCCAAATTAGTTCATGTAAATGATAAGGTAGGTTCACAACCAGAGACTGAGCAAGTAGTAGCGAAATGGCAAAAAATACTAGAAACAGAATTAAAAGAATTTATCGATGATCCGAACGAAATAATATATCATGCCGAAGAGCCTTTAGATGGAACAGACGAAGCTAGTAGAAGTAAGCAAACCAATTTAGGTGCCTTAATCACAAAAGCTATGGCTGCAGCTTATAACGATAATCTAGATGCGGTAGTTGTAAACGGAGGTTCTATTCGAATAGATGATATGATTGAAGGGAATGTTAGTAGCACAGATGTGTTTAGAATATTACCGTTTGGAGGAAGCATAATAAAAGTAGATATTAAAGGAGATTTATTAGTCGAATCTTTAGATTACACAGAAACCAAATCTGGAACTGGAGCTTATTTGCAACGATATAATATTGAATATAAAAATGGGAATTGGCATATAGCTAATAAACCTATCGAATCGGATAAAATATATCAAATTGCGATGACCGATTTCTTAATAACAGGATATGATATTCCTTTCCTTACTCCAAAAAATAAAGGTTTGATAAAAGTGTACGAGCCAAAAGAAGATGAACTTGCATCCGATGTAAGAACTGCAATCATAGAATATTTGAAAAGTAACAAGTAATAGAATTGTAGTGTGTAAATCTCACTGTAAGAATGAATGAAAAATAGAGCTTCTTTAATCTATATGATGTTTGATTATAAATAAATGAAAATTACCTAGTATAATAAACTATTTATAGCTAGAAAATATTTATATTTGCATGCAATTAAACACCAAACTACAATCGAACTCTTCGATATAAAAATTTAATTGCAATGGACATACACAGCCAAAAAATTCTTCAAGAAGGTCTTACTTACGATGACGTACTCTTAGTGCCAGCTTATTCAAACGTGCTACCAAGAGAAGTTTCTCTAAAAAGTAAATTCACAAAAAACATAGAGCTCAATACACCGATTATTTCAGCAGCAATGGATACGGTTACCGAAAGTGCCATGGCAATTGCTATTGCAAGAGAAGGCGGTATAGGTGTTTTACATAAAAATATGAGCATCGAGCAGCAAGCTATAGAAGTGCGAAAAGTAAAACGTGCAGAGAGCGGAATGATTCAAGACCCTGTAACATTAGGAAGAGATGCTACTGTAGAAGATGCTAAAAAAACCATGCGTGAATATAGCATAGGTGGAATTCCAATTATAGACGATGCCGGAAAATTAATAGGAATAGTTACAAACCGTGATTTACGATTTGAAAGAGATGGTCATCGACCTTTGTCAGAAGTAATGACATCTGAAAATCTTGTAACAGTTAAAAAAGGAACCTCATTGCAAGATGCCGAAAAGGTATTGCAAAAACATAAAATAGAAAAGCTTCCAGTAGTAACCGATGATAACACCTTACTTGGCCTTATTACTTTTAGAGATATTACTAAGCTTACTCAAAAGCCAAATGCCAATAAAGATGCGTATGGTAGATTGCGTGTAGCTGCAGCTTTGGGTGTTACTGCAGATGTTATGGAACGTGCACAAGCTTTGGTAGATGCTCATGTGGATGCAGTGATTATCGATACAGCACACGGACATTCTGAAGGTGTTATTAAAGTATTAAAACAAATTAAAGAAGCGTTCCCTAAGATAGACGTTGTTGTCGGGAATATTGCAACTGCCGAGGCTGCGAAGTTTTTAGTAGAAGCTGGAGCCGATGCCGTAAAAGTAGGTATTGGACCCGGATCCATATGTACTACTCGTGTAGTTGCAGGAGTTGGATATCCACAGTTCTCAGCTGTTTTAGAGGTGGCTGCAGCTATTAAAGATTCGGGAGTTCCTGTTATTGCTGACGGAGGAGTTCGTTATACTGGAGATATTGCAAAAGCAATTGCTGCAGGAGCAGATAGTGTAATGTTAGGTTCGCTTTTAGCTGGAACTAAAGAGTCTCCAGGGGAAACAATTATTTACGAAGGAAGAAAATATAAATCTTATAGAGGAATGGGTTCTGTAGAAGCCATGAGTAAAGGATCTAAAGATCGTTATTTCCAAGATGTAGAAGATGATATTAAAAAGCTTGTTCCAGAAGGAATCGTAGGTCGTGTGGCTTATAAAGGAAGCTTGGAAGAAAGTATGACACAATTTATTGGAGGATTACGAGCAAGTATGGGATATTGTGGTTCTAAAGACATCGAAACTCTAAAACGAACAGGGAAATTTGTAAAAATCACAGCTTCTGGAATTAACGAAAGTCACCCACACAATGTGACAATTACAAAAGAAGCACCTAATTACACAAGGTAATTAATTAGAAATATAAAAATAGAAGAGGCTTGAATAACTATTCAAGCCTCTTCTATTTTTAGTTAATAAGTTACGTGGGTAGTTAAATAAAATGCTAAGATACTTTTTTACGTTCGCTTTCTATCACGGAATTCCTTGTGTGCCTATAGCTTTTTTATATTTTTGCTTAACAAATTATTCAATATGAACATATCTCAATACTGCATATTCCTATATTTAATTTTGTTCACTTCTTTCACGTGGGGACAAAACAAAAAAGATGCATTTCTCTATATTGATGATGCACCAGTTTATTCCGATGAGTTTTCTAGATTGTATAAGAAAAATTTGAAAACCGTTAGCGAAGAGAGTCAAAAAGATCTAGATAACTATTTAGAGCTTTTTATCGACTATCAATTGAAGTTAAAAGAGGCAAAGGCTTTAGGGTTAGACAAAAAAGAATCTTATATAAAAGATATCAAGGAATATCGAGATGAGACTACATTGCAATTATTAGAAGATAGTGAGCTAAATGCAAAGATTATCGAAGATATGTATAACCGTAGTTTAAAAGAAGTTCATGCTAGTCATATTCTTATAAATCTACCAAATTATGCGCATGGTAAAGACACGGTAAAAGCATACGAGAAAATAAATGCTTTACGAGAACGTGCAATTGCAGGAGAGGATTTTAATGAACTTGCACAAGAATATTCCGATGAACCAGCAGCAAAAAACACAAAAGGAGATTTAGGTTATTTCAGTAGTTTGCAGATGGTTATGCCTTTTGAAGATGCAGCATTCAATACATCTGTTGGAGAAGTTTCGGAAGTAATAAGAACAGGGTACGGTTACCATATTTTAAAAGTTCATGATGAACGCGATAGAGAACCCAAGCTTCGTGCAGCACATATTATGCTTATGAAGAGTAAAGATACTGTGGCTGATAAGGATAGAATTTTTAAAGCTTATCAAGCACTTGAGAATGGAGAAGATTTTTCGGATGTTGTAAAAGAATATTCACAAGACAAAGCAACCATAGAGAAAGGCGGAGAATTAAAACCTTTCGATAGAAGAACCATAAGATTAAAAGAATTTACAGATAGTGCATATAATCTTAAAGAAGGCGAATATAGCGAGCCGTTCGAGTCTGATATGGGTTGGCATATAGTAAAGTTATTAGAAAGGTTGCCACATCCCACAAAAGAAGAAACTACCCAAAAAATAATTGAGTTCTTTAATAGTAAAGCAGGTGTATCTTATTACGATGATAAAAAATATGCTAAACTTTTGGATGCATTAAATTATCGATTAATAACAGAAGATTATGCACAAGATTTCTTAGAGCTTATAGATCGTGAATATCTTTTAAAAAATAAGCCTGAAGTAAGTCTTCCCGAACAAGATAATAAACAGTTGTTTAGCCTAGGTCAAGAAGTTTACTATTATAATGATTTTTTGGAGTATTTAGGGCCTAAGAAACAATTTGGAACCGCAGGAATGCGTGAAGATCAGATATTATATACTGCATTAGAAAATTACAAGAGAGAACAAGCATTACATTCGTATGCAAAGAAAATGTATAAAGAAGATGAGGAATATGCTGCACTTATAGATGAATATAATAATGGAATGCTTTTGTTTGACCTAATGAAACAAGAAATATGGGGGAAAGTAGCAAAGGATACGATTGCACAAAAAGAGTATTTTGCTAAGCATAAAGAGCAATTTGCATTACCAGAAAGATGGAAAGTTGTAATTTATAAAGTAAATGATCAAAGTACTGCAGAGGCTATACAAGAAAAATTAAACTCTAACGTTGAAATAAGTGAGATCGACAAAGAGTTTAATGTTACTTCTAATACTGAAATATGGACAAAAGATAATCCACGATCGCAGAAGCTTGGTGAAAATGCTGATTTGATAAAACCTAACTCCGATAATGGTGAGTATAAATTAGTAAAACTAATAGAATATTTACCAGAAGGGAATAGTGATTTTGCTACATCACAAAATCGCGTTCTTCAGGCATACCAAAATACTTACGAAGAGGAGTGGATAAATAGCTTACGCCAAAAATACAAGGTAAAGCTAAAAAAGAATAGATGGAAAAAATTAAAAAACAAATTAAGATAAACATCCGTTTTATAGTAATCGGTTTGATAAGTTTTGCAGCATGGAGTTGTAACATGTTTCAAGTAGAACAAGGAAAAACTCGTATTGCTAGAGTAAACGAAAGTTATCTGTATCTCGAAGATGTAGAACACCTAGTGTCTGATTGGATGAGCACATCAGATAGTACTGCGGTGGTAGAGTCTTATATTAATCATTGGGCTACACAGCAATTATTATTAGATCAAGCTAAACTAAATCTTCCGCACAATACACAAGAGCGTTTTGAGAAAATGGTAAATGAATATGAACGTAATTTATTTACTGAAGCATATAAAAACACGTATCTTATCCAACAATTAGATAGTACAATAAATCAATCTGCTATCGAAGAGTTTTATGAGTTGAATAAAGAGAATTTTCATTTGAATAATGAGCTTCTAAAAGTTCGCTATGTCAATGTAAGTAAAGATTACTCCGATATAAAAGAGGTAAAGAAAAACCTAGAACGTTTCAATGAAGAAGATAAAGAAGAGCTGACTAGAAAAAGCTATCAATTCCGGAAAATCAACCTAAATGACTCGGTTTGGGTGAAAAAAGATGTGTTATTAGCCGAGTTCCCAATATTAAAAGAAAGTGAAGGAGAATTAAAAAAAACGAGTTTTATTGAACTACAAGATTCAATAGGAGTATATTTGCTGAAAGTTGAAGATAGATTAGAGCGAAATGATGTCGCTCCTTTGTCGTATATTGAACCGACAATCAGACAAATATTGCTAAATTCAAGAAAGTTAGAGCTAACAAAAAAACTAGAAAAAGATATTACAAAAGATGCTATTAAAAACAGAAAATTTCAGACCTACAATCCATAAAAGTTGGTTTTTTATAATTGCACTTTTTATACAATTTGGTGTAAATGCACAAGAAATGGGTGTTATCGATACCACAGGTACGGTAAAACTTGGAGAGAAAGAGATCCCGGTATTAAGAACCGAGAGACCCAAAATGCAATCGGACACCAAGTATAAGGTAGAAGGCATTAGTGCTGTTGTAGGAAGTTATATGGTGCTAGATAGCGATATTGATAAAGCACTTTTAGAAATGGAATACAGTGGAATCTCTACAGAAGGCGTTACCCGTTGTGATTTACTAAGTAAATTAATGGAAGACAAGTTATATGCACACCATGCAGAAGTAGATAGTTTGCAAGTCGATGAAGAACGTATTCGTTCCTACATGGATCAGCAAGTAGGTGCTATGATAGAACAAATGGGATCGGAAGAAGCTTTAGTAGAGTTTTACCGAAAAGAAAGTATGGATGCTTTACGTGATGAATTGTTTTTCCATCACAAAACAAATCAATTGTCAGAAATGATGCAGTCCTCTGTAATTGAGGATGTGGAAGTAACTCCAGAAGAAGTACGTCAGTTTTTTTATGGAATCCCAGAAGAAGACAGACCTTATATAAGTACCGAAGTAGAGTTGGCACATATTATATTTGAACCAAAAATATCCGAGGCAAATAAACAAAGTGTTATCGATAGACTTAACGAAATGCGTGATGATGTATTAGAAGGAAAATCTAGTTTTTCTACTTTAGCAGTATTATACTCTAAGGATGGATCTAAATCTCAAGGAGGAAAAATTGGAAGCATGCGAAGAGACTCTCCTTTTGTTAAGGAGTTTAAAGATGCTGCATTCTCTCTACGTAACGAAGGAGATATTAGTGAGCCATTCGAAACTGAATTTGGATTCCATATTGTTAAGTTAGATAAAATACGTGGACAAGAAATAGAAGTAAGTCATATTCTATTATACCCTAGCGTTTCGCAAAAAGCAATTAATGATGCCAAGCATCTAGCAGATTCTATACGTACAGAAATTAAGAATGAAACAATAAGTTTCGAAGATGCAGCAAGAAAATATTCCGATGAAAAAGAAACTAGAACCAACGGTGGACAATTATTTAATCCACAAACATTAGATGTACGTTTCGATTTAACAAAATTAGATTCTGATTTGAACTCTCAAATCTATAACTTAAAAGAAGGGGAGATTTCTCCAGTAATTTCTGATAGAGATCATTATGGAAAAAGCTTTTATAAGATTATAAAAGTAACTAGACGTTTTGAAGAGCATCCAGCAGATTATCAACAAGATTATGCTAAGATTAAAGATTTAGCACTACAGCAAAAGCAAATTAAAGAGCTAAATAAATGGCGTAAAGAAAAAGTACGTGAAACTTATATTCACGTAAACGAAGATTATGACGATTGTAAGTTATCAGACAATTGGTTAAATTCGTTAAAATAAAAAAATAAGTATGTCGGATGTGACTGCCTTAGAGCAACTAGTAAAGAAACATAGCCAACTTAAACAAGAAGTAGCTAAAATAATTATTGGTCAAGAAAAAGTAGTAGATAGTGTTTTAAATGCTATTTTTTCGGGTGGTCACGTTTTATTAATTGGAGTTCCAGGTTTAGCAAAAACCCTTTTGGTACATACCGTAGCACAAGCGCTAGGATTAGATTTTAAACGTATACAGTTTACCCCAGACCTAATGCCTAGCGATATTCTAGGTTCTGAGGTTCTTAATAAAGCGAGAGAATTTGAGTTTATTCCTGGTCCTGTTTTCTCCAACTTAGTACTCGCAGACGAAATAAACCGTACTCCTCCAAAAACGCAAGCTGCTTTACTAGAAGCTATGCAAGAGAAGGGAGTTACTATTGCTGGAAAACGTTATGCATTACAAGAGCCATATTTTGTGCTTGCCACTCAAAACCCAATAGAACAAGAAGGGACTTATCCATTACCCGAAGCACAATTAGATAGATTTATGTTTGCTATACAATTAGATTACCCGAGTTTCGATGAAGAGGTAACTATTGTAAAGAGTACTACAAAACCACAAACCGAACAAATTCAGTCTCTATTTACAGCTGCAGAGATATCCAACTATCAAAAATTGATTCGTCGTATTCCAGTGGCAGATAATGTAATAGAATATGCTGTATCTATAGTTAGCAAAACTAGGCCTAATGCAAATACTGCTACTGACTTAGTTAAAGAATATGTAGATTGGGGTGCAGGGCCAAGAGCATCACAAAACCTTATTATAGCAGCAAAAACACGAGCTTCACTTAATGGTAAACTATCTCCGGATCAAGAAGATGTACGTGCAATAGCTCTAGAAGTACTACAACATAGACTATTGCGTAACTACAAAGCAGAAGCCGATGGAGTGAGTATGAAAGAAATCATACAATCTTTATTGTAGGATAATATATCTCTATATTACCATTATAAAATACA
>JAJYTI010000099.1 GCA_021793135.1 Bacteroidota bacterium | reverse complement strand
TTATGGGCGCGGAATTCCTTTAGGGAAGGTCGTAGATGTAGTGTCTAAGATGAATACAGGTGGTAAATACGATACACGCGCGTTCAAAAAATCAGTAGGACTAAATGGAGTTGGTACCAAAGCCGTTAATGCATTATCGACTTTCTTTAAAGTAGAATCGGTTCGTGATAAACAACTTAAAGAAGCTGAGTTTAATATAGGCGAGTTAGTTTCCGATCCAGAAGTGCAAGAAACAAGTAGAAGGAAAGGAACTAAAGTAATATTTACACCAGACGAAACGATTTTTAAAAACTTTAAATATCGTAAAGAATACGTAGAGAAGATGTTGAAAAACTACGTGTATCTGAATCCTGGACTTACTATAGATTTTAACGGCGAGAAGTATATTTCTAAAGATGGACTTAAGGATCTTCTATTGGATAATATGGGAGAGGAAGAGATGCTTCACCCGATTATTCATCTTAGAGGAGAAGATATAGAAGTAGCCATTACCTACAGCAAATCTCAATATAGCGAGGAGTATTATAGCTTCGTTAACGGGCAGCACACTACGCAGGGAGGAACTCACTTGTCTGCTTTTAGAGAAGCGGTTGTGCGTACTTTTCGTGATTTCTATGAAAAGAATTACGACGCAAGCGATATTAGAAAATCGATTGTTGCTGCAGTAAGTATTAAGGTTATGGAGCCCGTTTTTGAAAGTCAAACAAAAACCAAACTTGGCTCTACCGATATGGGAGGAGATCTGCCTACTGTTCGTACTTATATAAATGATTTTGTAAAAACTTATTTGGATAACTTCTTACATAAGAATCCAGAAGTAGCAGATAAAATTCAGCGTAAAATTTTACAAGCAGAACGCGAGCGTAAAGAACTTACTGGAGTACGTAAGTTGGCTAGAGAGCGAGCTAAAAAAGCAAGCTTACACAATAAAAAGCTTCGAGACTGTCGTGTGCATTTAGGAGATATGAAACACGAGAGACGCCTAGAGACTACATTGTTTATTACAGAGGGAGATTCGGCAAGTGGTAGTATAACCAAAAGTAGAGATGTAAACACACAAGCAGTTTTCTCCTTGCGAGGTAAACCTTTGAATACTTATGGAATGACGAAGAAGATTGTGTATGAAAACGAAGAGTTTAATCTCCTTCAGGCTGCACTAAATATTGAAGAATCTTTAGAAGATTTACGATATAACAATATAGTAATCGCTACCGATGCGGATGTAGATGGGATGCACATTCGACTTTTGATAATTACTTTCTTCCTTCAATTCTTTCCAGAACTTATTAAAGAAGGACATGTATATATATTACAAACTCCTTTATTCCGAGTACGAAATAAAAAGGAAACCATTTACTGTTATAGCAATGAGGAGCGTTTAGAAGCGATAGATAAACTAAAACCTAATCCAGAAATTACAAGATTTAAAGGTTTGGGTGAAATTTCGCCAGATGAATTTAAGAACTTTATAGGTGAAGATATGCGCTTAGACCCTGTAATGCTTGATAAGGCCGTACAGCTAGAATCTATGTTGTCTTTCTATATGGGGAAAAACACTCCAGAACGTCAAGAGTTTATTATCGATAACCTACGAGTAGAGTTAGATACTATCGAGGAATAGAATCAGGACTAAAACATCAAAAAAAATATTTTAAAAATAATAGCTTCTATTTATGAGTGAGAATACATTGGATAATAACCAATTTGAATCGAACGATGAGCAGATGTCTTCCGATGGGGAAAGCATTAAGCGAATTTCGGGAATGTATAAAGATTGGTTTTTAGATTATGCTTCCTATGTAATTTTAGAACGAGCAGTGCCTGCCATAGAAGATGGGTTTAAGCCAGTGCAACGCCGTATTATGCAGTCTATGAAAGACTTGGATGACGGGCGTTACAATAAAGTGGCAAACCTAGTTGGACATACCATGCAGTATCACCCACATGGGGATGCTAGTATTGGGGATGCTATGGTGCAAATGGGACAGAAGGACTTGCTCATAGATATGCAAGGTAACTGGGGAAATATTCTTACCGGAGATAGTGCTGCTGCTCCAAGGTATATTGAAGCACGTCTGTCTAAATTTGCTTTGCAGGTGCTTTTTCAACCAAAAATCACGGAATGGCAAGCATCTTATGATGGTAGACGAAAAGAACCAGTAAACTTACCGGTTAAATTTCCATTATTACTAGCACAAGGAGCAGAAGGGATTGCAGTAGGTCTATCTACTAAAATTCTTCCACACAATTTTAATGAGCTTATAGATGGATCGATAAAACATCTACAGGGAAAAGGCTTTAAATTATATCCAGACTTCCCAACGGGTGGGATAATTGATATATCGGAGTATAATGATGGCCTTCGCGGCGGACGTATTCGTTGTCGTGCAAGGATTCATATAGAAGATAGAAATACTTTACGTATTTCTGAAATTCCATTTGGAACCACTACTGGAAGTTTGATAGACTCTGTGTTGCGTGCAAATGAAAAAGGAAGTATAAAAATTAGAAAAATAGAAGATAATACCGCAGCAGAGGTAGAAATTCTAGTGCATCTTCCAAACGATATCTCACCAGATAAAACTATAGATGCTCTGTATGCATTTACGAATTGTGAGATGTCTATTTCACCGTTAGCTTGTGTTATTGAGGATAATAGACCGCTATTTATAGGTGTTACAGAAATGTTGCGACGCTCTACAGATAGGACGGTAGACTTGTTAAAACAAGAATTAGAGATCCAATTACAAGAGCTAGAAGATAAATGGCACTTTGCTTCTTTAGAGAGAATCTTTATCGAGAACAGAATTTATCATGATATTGAAGAGGAATCTACTTGGGAAGGAGTGATTTCAGCAATTGATAAAGGTTTAAAACCACATATTACCCACTTAAAACGTGAAGTTACAGAAGAAGATATCGTTCGTCTGACAGAAATCCGTATTAAACGAATTTCTAAATTCGATATAGACAAAGCGCAACAACGTATTGAAGCTTTAGAAGGTGAAATTGCTCAAGTAAAGCATCATTTAGCGCATTTAATTGATTACGCTATTGCTTATTTTCAAGAATTAAAGAAAACTTACGGTAAGGGTAGAGAGCGTAAAACCGAAATTCGCGTTTTCGAAGATATTGAAGCTACTAAAGTAGTGATTCGTAACACAAAGCTGTATGTAAATCGAGAGGAAGGTTTTATCGGTACTAGTATGCGTAAAGATGAATACGTAACCGATTGTAGTGAGATAGACGATATAATTGTTTTTACCGAGGAGGGTAAGATGATGGTTACCAAGGTTGATTCTAAAACCTTTGTAGGTAAAAATATTATTCACGTAGCGGTATTTAAACGCAAAGACAAACGTACTATTTATAATATGATTTATCGCGATGGTGCTCGTGGTAGAAGTTATGTAAAACGATTTGCGGTTACCGCTGCAATACGAGACAGAGAATACGATTTAACGCAAGGGACCAAAGGCTCTCAAGTGTTGTATTTTACTGCCAATCCGAATGGCGAAGCAGAAATCGTAACGATATATTTACGTCAGAAAGCGAAAGCTAAACGTTTGAAATTCGATTTAGATTTTTCAGAACTTGCCGTGCGAGGACGAAATACAAAAGGAAATATTGCAAGTCGTTACCCTATAAGGAAAATCGAACTAAAAGAGAAAGGTCTTTCTACATTAAAGCCCAGAAAGATTTGGTTTGATGATACCGTTCGTCGACTTAATGTAGATGGACGAGGAGAACTGTTAGGGGAGTTTACTAGCGATGATCGTTTGT
Source organism: Bacteroidota bacterium (assembly GCA_021793135.1). Lineage (GTDB taxonomy): Bacteria > Bacteroidota > Bacteroidia > Flavobacteriales > Flavobacteriaceae > JAJYTI01. The sequence continues at coordinate 4,237 of JAJYTI010000099.1, read as the reverse complement.
TGATAATCAATAGTGATGGGTTCTTGCGTACTGTTATTCCTGACATGAGTTTACATTTTGAAGACAATATGGTAGTGTTGGAAAAATGGATTCCAGAAAAACCATTGTCTTTGATTTATTGGGATGGAGAACGTGAGCTTTTCTATGTAAAACGATTCCTTGTTGAGAATCCAGATAAAGAAGAACTGATTATTACCGAGCATTCCGATTCATACTTAGAATTGATACTTACAGATTATCGTCCGATGGCGGAGGTAGTATTTGTTAAAGAGCGTAATAAACAACGTAAGGATAATCTGGAAGTAAACTTAGAGGAGTTTATTGCTGTCCGAGGAATTACTGCGCTAGGAAATCAATTGACTAAAGATAAGGTGCTGGAGATTAACGCGTTAGAACCATTAGAGCCACCAGTGATAGAAGAGGAAGAGGAAGCAGATGCTGAATCAGAAACAATAGAAGAAGGTAAAAAAGACGATAGGGACGGACAACCTACTTTGTTTGACTAAGATGTAGAATAAAGAATTATGGCAAAAGGAAAAGAAAAAACTTCATTTCTAAAAGAGTTTAGAGAGTTTGCTGTAAAAGGTAATATGCTCGATATGGCGGTTGGTATCATTATAGGTACTGCATTTAATAATGTAGTAAATACAATGGTCAAAAAGGTGATAATGCCGCCTTTATCTGTAATGACAGATGATGTCCATATATCGGATAGGAAATATGTTCTTCGATCTGCATCCGAAGGAGTAGAGGAAATAGCAATAGAATATGGTGAGATGATAGAGGTGCTGATAGATTTCTTAATCATTGCCTTTACTGTTTTTATTTTCGTAAAGTTTTTTAATACATTACGTGAAAAAGCATATCAAACTAGAATTAAAATTGAGACTGATAAGCTTAAAGAAGCGCTAGGAGAAGTGGTTTCTTCCGATTCTGATAGGGAAAAGGATGATTCCGAGCCCGATCCCGAGCCTGAGCCAACCGAAGCATTAGAAGTTGCTCCAGTAGTGGAGGAGAAGAAATCGTCTGACGAAACATTATTGTTAGAGAAAATAGAGAAACTCCTACAAGAGCAGAATAAAATCCTTCAAAACAAAAAATAATTTTTACGATAATAATTTGTAAGCTAGTCAGTTGCGTTTCGGGGTGATATTTATGATATAAAAATATGATGTAAATGTTGTGGTATTGATAATTTATGTTTTATATTTGCACCCGTATTTGGAACATAATACAACAGTTTATTACCGGTCACGTAGCTCAGCTGGATAGAGCATCTGCCTTCTAAGCAGACGGTCCCAGGTTCGAATCCTGGCGTGATCACTACAAGCGAAAAACCATGTCGGAAGACATGGTTTTCTTTTTTCATAGATTATGTATTCTAACTAAAGAAATGTTTAAAATAAAGATTCATTGAATAATATTATTGCCAATGCTATAATTAGAATTAACAAAATTCCTAAAACATAATTTACACGAGTACGAATTCGGTGCGCTTCTCTCACTACTTGACGTAATAAAATCATCTTTGCTAAATGCATTTCCTCTGAAGAATGTTCATAAAACTTTGTGTGATCTAGTGGCTGATCTATATCGGTTAAATCTCTAAGGTTCTTTTTTTGCATAATATTTTAAAAACTTTATACAAAAATAGAAAGAATAGTTCTAACTGCTCTACGTAACCAGTTTTATCGTTTTCAAAATTAAAAGCTGTATTTTTGCACAGATTTTTTCAATGACAATTTATAATAAAATAGATATGAAGTATCAACGATTGACTAAGGAGCAATTTGAGGAGTTACATGAGGAGTTTGCCACTTTTTTGGCAACACAGTCCATTGATGCTGAGAAGTGGAAGGAAATCAAAGATAAACGTCCAAGTTTAGCCGAGGAGCAATTAGACTTGTTTAGTGATATGATTTGGGAACGCGTTCTTGAAAAAGTCAATTATTTAGAGAATATCGCTTCTAATTATTTATTCCTATTCCATATCGGAAAAGAAAATATGGAGGCTATTATTATCCATATATTAGATGAGAGTAAGGATGTTACTACTAAGGAAGGATTTATGTGGTTAAAAGACAATATGCTTAGTGAGAACGTTCAAATTCGACGGGGTAAAAAACAATTTGGTGAGGATCGATTACAAGATATTTTTGCATTGATTCGTCAAGGAGCCGAAATAACAGAAGGGATTTTATATCGTGCTATAGACGAATCACTCGTATCGTAAACTTTCTACAGGGTCTAGAGCAGATGCCTTTTTAGCTGGATAAGTACCTGCAAGTAGTGCGGTTAATATCGCAATGCCAATAGCTGCTATAATTGCTGCCCATGGGATTACTGCAGAGAAATCAAATAATTTAGCAAAAACCATAGTAGTAGCTATTCCTAATGCTATACCTAATAGGCAACCTAGTAGGCTGATCGTTAGGGTTTCTATAAAAAATTGTTGGAAGATATGTCGTCGTTTAGCACCAAGAGATTTTCTAACTCCAATTTCTCTTGTTCTTTCGCTAACAGACACTAGCATAATATTCATTAAAGCTATGGAAGATCCAAGTATAGTAATGACACTAATGGCTATTCCTGCAATACGTAATGCAATTGTATTTTCCTGAAGCATGCGTAAAAATTCATCACTCTTTCTAACACCAAAGTTATTTGCATCTCTAGGAGTTCTATTTCGAATGTTACGCATTGTGTATATGGCTTGATCCATTCCCGCCTCCAAAAGTTGATTATCTGCTACATACACACTTATGTCGTAATTAATATTGGCATTTGTATAAATACCTCTTGCAAGGTTTATAGGTATAAGAAGATTGAAGTCTTTATTTCCAAAAAAACTACCACCTTTTGATTTTAGAATGCCTACAACGGTCAATCGTTTTCCCCGAACATTAATTGTTTTGTTAATTGGATCGGTAGTAGAGAAGAGGCTTTTGGCTAAATCCGCACCTATAAGGCAAACATTATTATTGTTTTGTACATCGAATGAACTTAAATTTCTTCCATTTTCAAGTTCAAGTCCTGAATTGATAAGGTAATTTTCATTAATTCCAATAACATTTACCTCCGGTTCTGTTTTTTTGTTTTCAAAACTAACCTCTGCACTTCCCGTTCCAACAAAAGATATGGATGTACGTGCACCTGGCACATCGAGATTGTTCATAAAATCTTGTGCCTGATGATAAGTAATTATCGGGTTTATAATTTGTTTGTTGCTACTTAATCGCGTTTCTGAATCAAATCGAGATATAGAAAATGTATTGGCTCCCATAGAACTGAAAGATTCTAAAAGGCTGTTTTGAATAGCATTAATAGCTCCAAAAATCCCAACTAATGCCCAAATCCCAATTCCAATTATAGATATGGTTAGGGCAGTGCGCAATGCTTGAGAACGGATCGATTGGAATGCCATTCGCATCAATTCGCGAAAAAGTTGTAGCATATTGTTTCGTAATTGTTACTCCATTAGTATAGCAAATATCTTATTTGTTACACTATAATGAGATATTTTAAAATGTTAGATTTTTTCGACTTCATTTATTGCAAAAAAGATCGATTTTATAAAAGAAAACAATGTATGCCAGGTTGTCAGCATGTGTTTAGTGTGAATTATGTTATCTTAAGCAATATAATAATTATAAGATGTTTATTAACAGCGATATAATATATTATACTTGAAGTGATAGTTTAATGAATATTTTAAATGTTAATGTAGAATCCATTGTTTTGTTATATTTTAATTATATAGCTTATTTTCAGTTGGTTATATGTTGTTGTTTAAACAATTGGTTTGTTAATGATTTTAAGAAATACAAAGGTGTATTTATATTAAAATGACGAGTTATTTTTACTCATAATTGTCACATGTTTTCAGAGATAATGAATCAGAATTGTAATATTTCGTTTGGATAAAAGAGACTAAGGCTACGAATTATAGTATATTTGAATCCGATTTCTAAAGCATATAAATTGCTCTAGAAAGAATATTTTTAAAATAAGAATTAGATAGTAAAAAAATAATATTTCGACGTGCGCATAAAACCAAAATTAGCAAAAGGAACTAGAGATTTTAATTCGCAAGAAGTTGCAAAAAGAACCTATATTATCAATACGATAAAAAAATGGTTTACCCGATATGGATATAATCCGATTGAAACACCATCTTTTGAGAACAGTGAAACCTTACTGGGAAAATATGGTGAGGAAGGAGATCGTTTAATATTTA
>JAJYTI010000098.1 GCA_021793135.1 Bacteroidota bacterium | reverse complement strand
GATCTAACTTGAAGAAAATATTTACTTAAATTATTTTTATAAAAGCTTATTTGAGCTTCAAACCCAACCAGAAGCAAGAAAAGTTCGAATAGCATATTTTGGTGACTCCATGACCGATGGAGATATGATAGTCCAGGATTTGCGTAAATTATTTCAATCCAAATATGGAGGTAGAGGTGTTGGTTTTGTACCAATAACTTCAGAGTCTGCTAGTTCTAGGGGCAGTATTACACATAAGTTTTCTCGCAATTGGGAGATATATTCCTACATGAAAAGTTATGATACAATATATCCTTATGGTGTAAGTGGACAAGTGTTTTATCAAAAAGACACGATAAATGCTACTACTTTACATTTATCATCAGGATTATATGCAAAAGGGGGACTTCTACAAAATCCAGAATTATATTATGGAAAATCGAAAAACTTTAATGGGAAAGTTCGTGTAAAAACGATAAGTGATACTTTTGAATTAAATCTGGAACCAATTAAATCAGTAAATAGATTAAAACTAACTCAAAATAGTACTAAGAATCTCGATTTAGAGTTTATAGAAGCAGATTCTATTCCATTTTATGGAGTTAATTTAGATTTGCCTTATGGTGTACAAATAGATAATTATTCTAATAGAGGTAATTCTGGACTGCCAATTACACAGTTAAACACTCAGCTTATGCATGCATTCCAAAATGCATTGGATTATGATTTGATAATTTTGCATTATGGAACAAATGTTTTAGGAAGAGGTTCTTATGAATATGGTTGGTATCAGTCTAGAATGACACGTGTAGTAGATCACTTACGAAATGCATTTCCAAATACTTCAATTTTAGTTATTTCAATAGCAGATAAAGCATCAAAATATGAAACAGAAATGCATACCGATTCTGCAGTTACTCATTTACTTGCATCACAAAAAGCATATGCTAATAATAAGAAAACAGGGTTTGTAAATTTATTTCAATTAATGGGTGGGGATGGTAGTATGATAGAGTGGGTAGAACAACAACCAGAACGTGCTAATAAAGATTATACCCATTTTAATCATAGAGGAGCAAAAGAAATAGCGCAAATGATTTATAATCAAATTGATGCTGGATTTGATAGGTATATTACAGAACGAGAAGAAGCAGAAGCAAGAAAAGAATATAGAAGGGTTCAAGATAGTATACAATATGCCGAAAAATTAAAAGAACAAAAAATAGAAGAGGAGTTAAGGCAGAAAAAAGATACAACACATGTTTCAGAAGATTAAAATAAGTTTATTTATCCTTTGGTTCATTCCTATGGTTGGTATTGCCCAGACTATGGCAGATGCATCATACGATTTGGAGAAAAGAATGCCATTAGAAGAATGGAGTATTCTATCAGAAAATAATTTACCAATTCATAATATAGATGCTTTATATAATTTTCTAGAGCAATTACAGCATTTATATACCAAAAAAACAGGAAAAGTCCGTATAGCACATATTGGCGATTCACATATACAAGCTGGTTTTTTTCCTAGTAAATCTCGAAAGGACTTACAACGGATATTTGGGAATGCAGGCTTAGGTTTTACTTTTCCACATCGACTAGCAAAAACCAATGGTATCATGGGCTTAAAATATAGTTCATCTATTCCATGGGAGAGTAAGCGAAATATATTTGCTACAGATGTGGATCCTGTTGGTTTAAGTGGATTTAGTTTACATACTAAACATAATGATTTTGCTATAGCTTTGAATATCGAGGAAGAGGAATATGCTTTTAATTCTCTACGTATTATTACACCAAATAGAAGCCCCATGTTTAGTGTAGCGAAAGCTATTAGAAATGTAGAACTAAAAAACCATAGTACACAACGTATTACACATACTATAAAATCGGGAGAAGCTTTGTCTATTATAGCAAGAAAATATGGTGTAACTATAAATCAAATAAAACAAGCTAATAATTTACGGTCTGATGTTATACGAGCTGGAGGAAAATTGATAATTCCGATAAAAACGGATAAACCAGAAGCCGTAGATAGGTCGGCCTTCGAAATTTTACCGTTTAAAGACTCTAATGATGATTTTGTTTATCACTCATCAAGTTTACAGAAATCAATATGGTTGTTGCCTAATGAAGATACGGCAACTTATGCATTAAATGGGGTAGTGTTAGAACGTGATAATCCAGGGTTAATTTATGATGGAATTGGGGTTAATGGAGCACGATTTAAAGATTATAATAAAACAAAATTATTTTTTGAACAACTCCAAGAATTGCATCCTGACTTATTAGTTGTTTCTTTAGGAACAAATGAATCTTTCGATGAGCTAGATAAAGATACATATATATCAGATTTAAAATTATTTATAAAAAACATTAAGCACGCTCTTCCAGAAACTTCTTTATTGTTTACTACACCACCACCATCATTAGTGAAAAGAAGCACACCAAATATGTATGCCGAAGAGTATGCCGAGGAAATAAAGAAGCTTGTCGAAGATGAAAATATTGCCGTATGGGATTTATATAATGTTTTGGGTGGCAATAAAAATATAAAGAAGAATTATAATGATGGACTTGTTGCACGCGATTACATCCACTATACAAAAGAAGGCTATGAATTAACAGGAACCTTGTTTACCGAAGCATTGTTACAAGCATTTTTTCATTATTCAATTAACCAAAGAAACTAATGCAAATAGAGGATTTGTTAGCATATTTACCTTCATTAGGGCAGGTGCAAAATTGGTTTATATATAATCCTAAAGAACCTTTGTTATTTAACTCTGGTTTGTTTTTAGGTTTATTTATGGCTTTTTATTTTGGTTATATTTTAATGCGTAGAAAATTTCGACTACGGTTATTATATACTGTTGCATTTTCTTTGTTTTTTTATTACAAATCCAGTGGGTTGTTCTTTCTACTATTAGTGGCTACCACTATTGTAGATTACTATTTAGCAAGGCTTATCGATAATGAAGAAAATGAAATTCATCGCAAGTTATACTTGAGTCTTAGTGTAGCTGCAAACCTCGGAGTTTTAGCATATTTTAAATACACTAATTTTTTTATAGAGAGTGTTAATCAGCTTTCTGGAAGCGAATTTCACTTACGTGCAATTATTTTGCCTGTGGGTATTTCGTTTTTTACGTTTCAGTCTATTAGTTATATAATCGAAGTATATCGAAAAGAAATAAAGCTTGCCGATAAGTTTTTAGATTATGTGTTCTATATATCTTTTTTTCCACAACTTGTAGCAGGACCAATTGTTAGAGCTAAAGATTTTATTCCCCAAATCTATAGTAAAGTAACTCTGAAAAAAGAAGAAGTAAATGAAGCTTTATTATTGATTATAGGTGGATTGATAAAGAAAGCAGTAATATCAGATTATATTTCTACAAATTTTGTAGATCGTGTTTTTGATGCGCCAAATTCTTATTCAGCTATAGAGAATTTACTTGCAACCTATGGCTATGCAATTCAAATTTATTGTGATTTCTCAGGCTATTCCGACATGGCTATTGGTTTAGCATTATTATTAGGTTATCGTTTACCTATAAACTTTGATGTACCATACCAATCTGCATCTATAACTGAATTCTGGAGACGTTGGCATATATCGTTATCTACTTGGCTTCGAGATTTTTTATACATTTCTGTAGGAGGGAATAGAAAAGGAACATTTGCAGGCTACTTCTTCCCAGGACTTTTCTTTGTAGGTGTTGTTGCTTGGGGAATATCTATTTATGAAACTAGCGTCATTCCGTTATATATTGGAATAGGTAGTGTGATTTTATTTATATGTACTATTGTTTTTGCTAAAAAATCACATAAAGCATTATTTACAAATTTCAACTTACTAACTACAATGTTATTAGGAGGATTGTGGCATGGTGCAAGCTTACGATTTATAGTTTGGGGAGCATTACATGGTTTGGCATTAGCTTTCCATAAGCTATTCATGGAGGTATTTCCTAGAAAAAAAGATACGCCAAAATGGTGGAAACACACTTGGCATTTTATTTCGGTAATTATCACTTTCCATTTTGTAAATTTCTGTTGGATATTTTTCCGAGCTAAAGATTTTGATACTGCCTTGACTATCCTATCCAATATTGTAAATATAGAATGGGATATAGAGAAATGGAGAATACTTCTTTTGGCATACAAGCCAGTGATGTTATTATTAGTTATTGGTTTTGTGTGGCATTTCATGCCTAAAAAATTAATTAATGGTATGGGAGAAATCTTTTCAAAATCACCAATACCAATCAAAGCAGCAATTATTGGATTGGTGTTTTGGTTAGTATATGCTACAGCAACTACGGGACCTCAACCATTTATATATTTTCAATTCTAAAGTAAGGAGAAGTTTATGGAGGACTTAAATTGAATAAAAACTCCTAGCTTTGTTTATTATGAAAATAAAATTAAACTATGTTACGACCTTATGGAAGTGGTAGAACCTATAAACATAACATTTATTTAGCGTCTACACTTTCGTCTGTAGCAGGAATTGTAAATATAACAGGGTGGTTGGCACTAGGGTTGCTTACTACAAATGTTACTGGGCATTTTGTGTTCTTGTCAGAAGAAATTTTACATCAAAATTTTCAAATTGCAATAAGTTTCTTTTTATTGATAAACGCTTATTTATTTGGTGCTTTTGCCTCCAGTTTTTTTATGGAACGAGGAAGGTATAATACTAATAAACATTTTGTAAGTTATATTTTGCCTTTATGCATAGAAATAGCGGCTTTACTATTAGTAGCTTTTTTCCATTCTATATTCCATGATCCAGAGATATACAGAATTCGTTTAGCAATGGTTTTGCTTTTCGCAATGGGATTACAAAATGCTTTAGTAACACAGGTGTCACGATCGGTTGTTAGAACTACGCATTTAACAGGACTCTTTACAGATTTAGGAATTGAATTGTCTCAATTACTATTTTATAAGCGTACCGAAGAAAAAAGGATTTTAAAACATAGCGTATTTTTAAAAATAATGATTATAGCTGGTTTCACATTAGGTGGAGTAATCGGTGGTTTGTTATTTGGTTATTACCATTTAAGAGCACTTTTATTGGCTGTAGCAATTTTACTTGGAGTGATGCTATACGACACTCTTTCTATTAAAAAATATATTAAACAACATAGCTAGACAATTTAATTTCAACCACTGATTTATACTTTTATAGAAAAAGAAAAACTATCTACATAATGTATAAAACATATTTCTTTTGTACTTATTCTATGTAAGGAAAGGAGGAGTGTAGTATATGTTGTCTAAAAATTAGGCATGTAGCGTAACATTTGTTATTTTTGCATCGTTCAATTTATCCGACAAAATTTAATAAAACGAATAGTAAATAAATTATTATGAATTTACACGAATATCAAGCAAAACAGATACTTAATAGTTTTGGTGTTAACATTCAACGTGGTGTTGTAGCTAAAACTCCAGAAGAAGCAGTAGAAGCAGCTAAAGAACTTACCAAAGAAACTGGTACCGAATGGTATGTAGTTAAAGCACAAGTACACGCAGGTGGTAGAGGAAAAGGTGGGGGAGTTAAGCTTGCTAAGAGCCTAGATGAAGTAAAGTCTATTGCAGGTGACATTATTGGAATGAACTTAGTTACACCACAAACTCCACCAGAAGGGAAGAAAGTTCACCAAGTATTGATTGCTGAAGATGTGTATTATCCAGGAGAAAGTGAGCCAGAAGAATATTACATGAGTGTTTTATTAAACCGTGCTACTGGTAGAAATATGATTATGTATTCTACAGAAGGTGGAATGGATATTGAAACAGTTGCAGAAGAGACTCCAGATAAAATATTTTACGAAGAAATCGATCCAGCAGTTGGTATCCAAGGATTCCAAGCTAGAAAAATTGCTTTCAATTTAGGATTGAGTGGAAATGCATTTAAAGAAATGGTTCGTTTTGTATTTGCACTTTATACTGCTTATACAGAATCGGATTCTTCGCTATTCGAAATTAACCCAGTTTTAAAAACTAGTGACAATAAAATTATTGCAGTAGACGCTAAAGTTACTTTAGATGCTACGGCATTATACCGTCATAAAGATTACGCAGCTATGCGTGATATTCGTGAAGAAAATCCAATCGAAGTAGAAGCTGGAGAAAAAGGATTGAACTATGTAGACCTAGATGGTAACGTAGGTTGTATGGTAAATGGTGCAGGACTTGCGATGGCTACTATGGACTTGATTAAGCAAGCAGGTGGTGAGCCAGCAAACTTCCTAGACGTTGGTGGTACTGCAGATGCTGAGAGAGTAGAAGCTGCTTTCAACTTAATTTTAAAAGATCCAAACGTAAAAGCAATTTTAGTAAATATCTTTGGAGGTATTGTACGTTGTGATCGTGTGGCTCAAGGTATTGTTGATGCATATAAGAATATGGGAAGTATAGATGTTCCAATTATTGTAAGATTACAAGGAACAAATGCTGACATTGCAAAGAAATTAATCGACGAAAGTGGATTGGATGTACATTCTGCAATTGAATTCCAAGAAGCAGCAGATAAAGTGCAAGAAGTACTAAGCTAATTTATATAATAATTGCAAATGCATAATTTGCAATGAAAATAAAGAAATACGCTCTTTAACGTAATGTTAACAGGGCGTATTTCTTTTTAATATTATTTTTAGAATTATATGCTTAAATGAGTGTAAAAAATTTAAATCATTTTTGCAGTTCATTTATTTTTGTTTAGATTTGTTATTAATAATATCAAAAGGTATTTCAATTTACATAAATGAAACTCTTTTGAATTATAGTTAACAATAAATAATAGTTTTAGCAGACTGTTTAAAATATTTCCTAGTAAAAGGAAAAAGAAAGTGGAATTTTCTTAATAGAAGATTCTACTATTAAAGATTGAGATTTCATAATTGAAATTTAATTTGGTTAGTTAGTTGAATTAAAATCCGCGTATTACTCAATCGATACGCGGTTTTTTTATGCCTTACTCTCTACCAACTTCTTTATATAATTTTTTTAACTCTTCTGTGGTTAAATAACGCCATTTCCCAACAGGTAAATCCCCAAGTTCAATATGCATTAATCGTACGCGTTGTAGCTTCTCCACTTTATATCCAAAATGTTCGCACATTCTTCGAATTTGTCGGTTTAAACCTTGTTTTAATACTATTCGAAATGTAAAACGACTTACACGTTCTACCTTACATCGTTTTGTTACTGTATCTAATATGGGAACACCAGCACCCATTTTACGTATAAAACTAGAAGTAACTGGACGATTTACACGAACTATATATTCTTTCTCATGTTCATATTCGGCACGTAAAATTTTATTTACTATATCCCCATCATTAGTCATTAGTAATAATCCTTCACTGGGTTTATCTAATCTTCCTACATGAAAAATACGTTTAGGGTAGTTTATAAAATCAATGACATTTCCTAGTACTCTTCTATCCGTGGTACAAGTAATTCCTATAGGTTTGTTTAAAATAAGATATACGTTTTTATTCTCCTCTTTAATAGGTTTGCCATCAACGGTAATTTTATCGTCTTCCGTAACTCTATCTCCCAATACAGCAGTCTTTCCATTTATACTAACTCTACCACTCTCTATAAGAGCATCTGCTTGTCTTCTAGAACAATATCCGCTACTACTGATTGCTTTATTAATTCTAACCGTATTATCGTTACTCATAGTTTTATTTCTAGTAATTAACTTTTCTTAGATATATGTCGTTTGTTAATAATTACGACAGAAAGTAATATAATAATTATTCCTAACCACTGCATCCATACTACCGATTCGTTTAGTAAGATTAATGCACTAAGCACTGATATAGGGAGTTCTAAAGAAGCAACTATGCTTCCTATACCAACTCCTATTTTTGGAAAACCTTGATTGAATAATAGGGGAGGTAGAATTGTTCCAAATATTCCTAAGAATGCACCCCAAGTGATAAAATCTTTTAAATTAAAATGTTCAATGATCTGAATATTCCAAAATAGAATTATAGCTAATAATCCCCCAAGAACTAAATATTTACTACGAACTAGAGTTGGTAGTTCT